>DIFC01000067.1 GCA_002418945.1 Deltaproteobacteria bacterium UBA5758
TTAGATTATTTTGGACAGCAGTGAGACCTATATAAAACATTACGGCATCCTTGCATCAAAGTACAAGCTCGAGCAACTCGTCAATGAGGCAATACAGTCGGTTGACTTTCTTGGCGAGGATGCAAGGACACTGAAAGAGATCGCACAGTATATCGGCAATAGGATTTCGTAATGCTTCTCGAAAAAATCCATTCACCGAAGGATCTGAAAAAACTTACCGTCCCCAATCTTGTACGGCTCGCCGGAGAGATACGGCCTTTCATTATTGATGTCATCTCAAAAACAGGTGGCCACCTCGCTTCAAACCTCGGTGTAGTGGAGCTTACCATTGCGCTTCATTATGTATTTGATACGCCTGAAGATGCGATCATCTGGGACGTTGGCCACCAGTGCTATACCCACAAGATCCTTACCGGAAGACAGGACAGGTTTGGCACGATCAGGCAGACCGGGGGATTAAGCGGCTTCCCTCTCAGGCAGGAAAGCAATTACGATATGTGGAATACCGGCCACGCAAGCAATTCCATCTCTATTGCCGTCGGCCTCGCAGAGGCTAAAAGGAAAAGGAATGAAAACCATAAGATCGTAGCCGTTATCGGCGACGGCTCCCTGACAGGAGGCATGTCCTTTGAGGCCCTGAACCACGCCGGCCACCTCAAAAGCGATATCACCGTCATTCTTAATGACAATGAGATGTCCATATCGAAGAATATCGGCGCCCTCTCCTCCTATCTGAACAGGATGATGACCGGGGAGTTCATCAGCAACATCAGGGAGGAGATCAAGAACATCACAAAAAAACACCCTACCGTCTATAAGGCGGCAAAACATTTCGAGGAGGCCATCAAGGGGTTCTTTATTCCTGGCATACTCTTTGAGGAGCTCGGCTTCCAGTATTTCGGGCCTGTCGACGGACACGACCTCGGCATCCTCATTGACACCCTGAAAAACATCAAGCGATTCAAAGGCCCCGTCCTGATCCATGTCATAACAAAAAAAGGGAAAGGGTATCCTTACGCAGAGAACGATCCTGAAAGATTTCACGGCATCTCAAAATTCGAGCTGTCCACGGGAAATTCCATCAAAGGCGGCTCCCGCACTTACACCGACGTCTTCGGCGAAGCGATAGCAGAGCTTGCGGAAAAGGATGAGAAGATCGTTGCGATCACGGCAGCGATGGGCCTCGGCACAGGTCTTGATAAGTTTTCCAGCCTTTACCCCGAACGATTTTACGACATCGGCATTGCCGAACAGCACGGGGTTACGTTCGCGGCGGCCTGCGCCCTTGGAGGCTTAAAACCCTTCGTCGCCATCTATTCGACCTTCCTCCAGCGGGCCCTCGACCAGATCATTCTCGATGTATGCCTTCAAAACCTCCCCGTTGTTTTTGCCGCTGACCGAAGCGGGATCGTAGGCCAGGATGGGCCTACCCACCACGGTGCATTCGACCTTTCTTACTTCAGGCACATCCCTAATATGGTACTCATGGCGCCGAAGGATGAGAACGAGCTGAGACATATGCTTTATTCCGCTTATCTTTACGGGTGTCCCGTGGTAATACGCTACCCGAGGGGCGAGACCCCGGGCGCGGGTATCGATAAAGAGTTCAAGGAGATACCCTTCGGAACATGGGAGGTCCTCAGAGAGGGTGCCGGCACAGCGATCATTGCCTGCGGCAACATGGTGCATCAAGCCTTGCTGGCGGCAGAAGAGCTTGCCGCAGAAGGCATAGAGTGCTCGGTGGTCAACGGACGCTTTATAAAACCCATGGACAGGGAACTGCTTTCGCAAATCGCGAAGCAGGCCGCCCGAATCGTCACCGTTGAAGAGAACACAATTATAGGCGGTTTCGGAAGCGGGGTCATTGAGCTGTTATCGGAAGAAGGCGTGGCCCTTCCGGTAAAGCGTCTCGGTATTCCCGACGCCTTTATAACCCACGGCAGCCCGAACAGTTTAAGGAGCGGGATCGGTCTCGACAAGGAAGGCATTGCAAGGGCAATACGAGAGTGGCTAAAGAAAGAATAGACGTACTCCTCACAAAAAAAGGCCTCGTCCCATCCCGCGAAAAGGCAAAGATATTCATAATGGCCGGGGCAGTATACGCGGCAGACGAACGCGTTGCAAAGCCTGACCAGAAATATCCCGATGACATTGCCGTCGAAATAAAGAAAAATCCTGTTTCCTATGTGAGCTACGGCGGAGTTAAGCTTCAAAAGGCCCTGGAGGCCTTTCAGATCAACGTGAAGGGACAAAAGGCCCTCGATATAGGTTCATCAACAGGAGGTTTTGTGGAATGCCTGCTGGGGGCTGGCGCGGCAACCGTTCACGCCGTCGATGCCGGCACCCATCAGCTTCACGAGCGCTTGAGGGGCGATTCAAGGGTGGTTCTGAAGGAAAATTACAACGCCCGGTATCTACAGTTTACCGATGTCGGGGAGACGGTTGATCTCATCACCATCGATGTCTCTTTCATATCCCTGAAAAAGATCCTGCCATCGGTGATACAGTTCATGAAGCCCGCAGGCAGGATCATCTCTCTCGTCAAGCCGCAGTTCGAGGTCGGAAGGTATGAGGTCGGCAAAGGAGGCATCGTAAAGGATGGAGAGAAGATTCAAAGCGTCATAGATGACATCAAATCCTACGGAAAATCCCTTGGGATAGTTCCTGTAAACGTAATTGAAGCGCCGAGAGAACGGGAAAGGAAGAACAGGGAGTATTTTATCTTATGGGAACACCAAAAGATCCGAAATCCGTGAAGCTTTTCGCAAGCCTCATCTTCAGAGAAGAAGCGCCGCTCCATGGCGCCCTCACAATGCTCGCAGATGAGATAGGCGCGATCGAGGAAACGATATTGCCCGCAGCATTTTCCCACACGGACTATTACGAAGAGGAGATGGGGAAAGGACTTTTGCGGATCTTCATCCTTTTTAAGGGGCTTTTTCCGAGGGAACTGCTCCCGGGGGTCAAATTGAAGACGAACGAAATAGAGCTGGCCTTTTCTGAGAGCGGCAGGAGGAGCGTCAACATTGACCCTGGATATATCTCCCTTGAAAATGTTATACTCGCTACAACGAAGGGTTATGTTCACAGGATCTACGTTGGCAGCGGCATATATGCCGATCTGACCTTTTTATACATCAACGGGACATACAGGCCGCTGGAATGGACCTACCCGGATTACGGCGAGACGCAAACAATCTCCCTCTTTAACAAATGGAGAGAAAACTATAAGCAGGTGCTGAGATGCCAAAAAGCATGACAGGGTTTGCAAAACTGGAGACGGAATCCACGGATGGAAAGCTTTACGGAGAAGCGCGGGCATTGAACAGCCGCTACCTCGAGATCAGCATCAAGCTGCCCAGGGCAGATTTTCTCCATGAACAAAAGCTGCGCGAGCTCGTTAAGCGCCATATCAAGCGGGGCAAGGTTGACATTACGATAAAATGGGAACGGCCGAACGAACAGGCCGGAGCCCAGAAGATAAATGAAAATGTGCTCGCACAGTATGTCGAAACGGCGAAAACCTTAAAGGAAAAATACGCACTGAAAGGCGATCTGACGATCGATAACATCTTCAGCTTTAAGGACATCTTCTCCTACGAGGAAAACAATAACATCAACGAAGACATGCTGATGCAATCATTCGAAAAACTTATCGCCCAGCTTAACCAGGAAAGGGAGAAAGAGGGAGACCTTATAAAAAAAGACCTGATGGCAAGGGCAGACGCCATCGTGTCGAATGTCGCCGCTATTGAAGAACGATGGCCCCTGACGATCAAAATGCTCGAAAACAGACTCCGGGAAAGGATCACGGAGATCATTACATCTTCTTCCGTTGACGAGACAAGGGTCCTCCAGGAGCTCGCAATCTACATGGAGCGCCTCGACATAGCTGAAGAGATAGTGCGCCTCAAAGGCCATATTGAAAACTTCAGCGACACCCTTTCTTCTGATGATCCCATTGGAAGGAAGCTCGATTTTATTATCCAGGAGATGGTAAGGGAATCAAACACCATAGGAAGCAAAGCGAATGATCTTTTTATTAATGAGCGAATCATCCAGATAAAGGTGGAGATCGAAAAGATGCGGGAGCAGGTTCAGAATGTGGAATGAGACACATCAGGCTACTGCCTGCTCATTACTGCCCATCACCCCAGCGGCTCCAATCGCTCGCGTTCGGCTTCGGAACTTTTGGTTCCGCAAAAGACCGAGCTTCCTCGCCTCACGACGGTTTGCTCAAGGACATTCCGACACCAATGCTGATGAATTATCCGGGTCTAACATTTTTAACGGTGACGCGTGTGGATACTAAGAAGAAGGGGCATCTTATTGTGGTGTCAGGGCCTTCGGGGGTGGGGAAGTCGACGATCATCAATAAGTTCTTGCAGGGCGACGGCAACAGCAGGTTCTCTGTCTCTTATACTACAAGGCAAAAAAGAGACCGCGAAATCCATGGAAAAGACTATTATTTCGTCGATAACAGAACCTTTCAAAAGATGATCACAGAAGGGCTCTTCCTTGAATGGGAAAATGTCCACGCCTATCTCTACGGCACTCCGAGACAGGAGGTGCTTGACATACTGCAGCAAGGCGTCGATGTGATCCTCGATATAGACGTCAAGGGCGCGCTCAGCGTCAAGGAGGCGTGCTCGAACGCCCGCCTCATATTCATTGAACCCCCTTCAAAAGAAGAGCTCATAAGAAGGCTGACCCTGAGAGGCGAAAAGGAAATCGCCTTAAGAATGAAAAGAACAGAAGAAGAGATTGCACAAAAAGACCAATTCGAGTATACTGTTGTGAACATCGAACTCGATCAGGCATTTGAGAATTTCAAAAAAACGATTGAACGTATAAGGAGAACAGGGTATGGCAAGGATAACTGTTGAAGATTGCATGGATACCGTGGAAAACCGCTTCGAGCTTGTCCATCTGGCGGCAAAAAGATCAAAACAGCTGATAAAAGGAGCCAAGCCCTTCTTAAGATCTTCGAATAAAGAGATCGTGACCGCACTGAGGGAGATCGCGGATAAACATGTCTACTTCGAAAAGAAGCAGATACTGGAAGAAAAAGAAGCGCCCTACCAGCTTTCCAACTTCACACCGTAACGGGAACACAGCCGGAATCAGTTTCGCCGTGAGCTATTAACCATTAGCTATAATCTGATTTTTCTCCCCTTTTTGACTTAAGTCAAGGCATACAGGTCTGTTCCGCACTATATTTCCTACAATGAAACAAAGAAAAATTTATTAAGGAGGGGCATATGTTTTGTTACCAGTGTGAACAGACGGCAAAAGGTGAAGGATGCATAAAGGTAGGGGTGTGCGGGAAACAGTCCGACGTGGCGGCGCTTCAGGACCTTCTGGTGTATCTCCTGGAAGAGCTCTCTTATTACGCGGTTGAGGCAAGGAAACTGGGTTTAACAGACCGCAGGGTCGACATCTTTACCGTTGAGGCGCTCTTCCATACACTGACGAACGTTGATTTCGATCCGTCACGCCTCGAGTCGCTTATCCGTAAGGCAGTTGCACTGAGAGACGGTCTGATCGATGCAATAAAAGCAAAAGGCGGCGACACCGGTTTTCTGAAAGGCCGCAGCCTCACAAAACCCGAGGCGTCACCTGACGGGCTTGTGAAGCAGGGCGAATCCTTCGGGTTGAAAAACCTGGCAAACGCCGATCCGGACATCACATCTCTCATGCACACCCTTCTCTTCGGGCTCAAGGGCGTTGCAGCTTACGCCTATCACGCACAGCTTCTCGGAAAGGAAGACGATGCCGTATATGCATACACCCACGAGGCGTTAAGGGCGATCCTGGAGAACAGGCTGTCGCTCAATGAATGGCTGTCGATGGTCCTCAAATGCGGCGAGGTCAATCTGAAGGCAATGGAGATCCTCGACGCCGCGAACACAGAGTCGTACGGCCATCCCGTACCGACAAAGGTCCCCCTCGGAGCAAAAAAGGGCAAGGCGATCCTGGTATCGGGCCACGATCTGAAAGATCTCGATGAGATCCTGCAACAGACCGAAGGCAAGGGCATATACGTATATACCCACGGCGAGATGCTCCCTGCACACGGATATCCAAAACTTAAAAAATACCTGCACTTCTACGGGCATTACGGCACCGCCTGGCAGAACCAGTATAAGGAGTTCAGCGAATTTCCCGGCGCCATCCTGATGACCACCAACTGCATCCAGAAGCCCCTTGATTCGTATAAGGATAACATCTTCACCACGGGCACCGTCGGCTGGCCCGGAGTAACGCACGTAACCGGCGGCAACTTCAAACCGGTCATCGATAAGGCGCTCTCCATGAAAGGCTTCGACAACGATCAAAACGGCAGGTCGGTGATGGTCGGATTTGCACGGGATGCGGTAATGAGCGTTGCAGGTGCTGTCATAGAGGCGGTAAAGAGCGGGCAGATCAAACATTTCTTCCTTGTTGCAGGCTGCGATGGGGCGAAGCCGGGCAGGAACTACTACACGGAATTCGTGGAAAAGGTTCCCAGGGATTGCGTCGTCCTGACCCTTGCCTGCGGCAAGTTCCGTTTCTTCGATAAGGACCTTGGTGACATCGGCGGCATCCCGAGGCTTCTCGACGTAGGGCAGTGTAACGACGCCTATTCCGCCATACAGATCGCCGTTGCCCTTTCCAAGGCTTTCAACGTCAGCGTGAACGAGCTGCCGCTCTCCCTCATCCTGTCATGGTACGAGCAGAAGGCCGTGGCGATCCTCCTTACGCTTCTCTATCTGGGCATCAAGAACATGCGCCTCGGCCCGACCCTTCCGGCCTTCATCACTCCAAATATACTCGACGTCCTTGTGAAGAATTACGACATCAAGCCGATCTCAACGCCGGAGGCAGACCTGAAGGAGATACTTGGATAAGAAAGTCAGCTCATGGCTCGTAGCCGTAAAGCCTTTGCTGTAAGCTATGAGCCATGAGCTATGGGCCGCTATGGAGGTATTTATGAAGATACGAAGAAAGATAGTAAGCATAGATGAGGAACGCTGCAACGGCTGCGGGCAGTGCGTTTTGGCCTGCGCAGAGGGCGCGATAGAACTCGTGGGCGGCAAGGCAAGGCTTGTGTCGGAAAACTACTGTGACGGCCTTGCAGCCTGCCTCGGGGAATGCCCTCAAGGCGCGATCAGCATCGTCGAACGGGAGGCTGACGCCTTCGACCCTGAAGCGGTCGAACACTACCTGCAACGAAAAGGGGGCGGGGAGCGGATAGCGGGGATCAAAGAACAAAAAACAGATGCTCCGAACACCAGCGACATGCAAGCGGGCGCCCAGACGCTGGACGTTCTTCCCTGCGGCTGTCCGTCGACCCATATACAGATGTTCAAAAGTTCATGTGAAGCGGCGAATCAACCCGTATCCCATTCGGTTGCATATTCAGCCCTCTCCCACTGGCCTGTTCAGATCAAGCTCGTTCCGCCGACGGCACCGTTCTTGAAAGGAGCCGATCTACTCGTTGCGTCCGACTGCGCGCCCGTTGCCTGCCCGAATTTCCACGGTGATTTCCTGAAAGGCAGAACGGTGCTCCTGGGGTGTCCTAAATTCGACGATACAGAAGAATATATTGATAAATTAACCGATATATTCGGCACGGCAGGCATCCGCAACATCACCATCCTTATCATGGAAGTGCCGTGCTGTTCCAAAATGCCGCTCATAGTGCAGCAGGCAATGGCCCGGGCAGGAAAGAGCATTCCCGCGGAGACCATCACCGTGAGCGCAAAGGGGGCCATAGTCAAGAAACAAAAACTGGCAGCATAAGATACAGAGAACGAGAAGGTGAGACTCTGAGAAGTCGGGAACCCCCCACCACCCCCATCTTCTTCTCTCCCCATCTTCTTCTCTCCTCACCTTCTTCCCTCCTCACCTTCTTCCCTCCCCTGTTATAGCTGGTCCGTCTGGTCTATTTTGTCTATCTTGTCTATTTTGCCTTTACATTGAGGTTGAACATAGAACGTTGAACAGATTTTTTACTTCCCTTTACGACTCAAGCCTAATCTCTCGCAGGTGTCTTGTTTATCCGATTCATGTTGACCGCTATTATTCCGTGATTTACAATAAATAAATTTTACCCTCAGGAGAACAATGATGAAAAAGGTTTTCATTATATGTCTGTTTGTGATCACTGTCTGCGTTCTATGTCCGTATTCGTCTCGGGCAATCGACCTGACGCTCAACAATGCCCCTGCAACAATCTGTTTTAACCCTGGAGGGAAATGCACGAGCAAGATCATACAAGAGACCGAAGCGGCAACACGGGAGATCCTTGTTCAGATGTTTGTATTCACCTCGGCGCCGTTGAGAAACGCCCTTATAAAGGCACAGAAGCGGGGGATAAATGTCGAGGTCATCCTTGATAAAGGGGAACAGAAAGATCAGCAGTATAAAACCTCAAGGGCTCTTTCCAAAGGCGGCGTATCCGTCTACACCGACGATAAGCACGCAAGCGCTCACAACAAGATCATGATTATCGACCGCGAGATAGTCATTACCGGCTCTTTCAATTACACCTATCCTGCGGAGAGCAAGAATGCGGAAAATATCCTGATCATCAGATCCGGCGATCTCGCAAAGATATATGCGGATAACTGGCTTACCCATAGGCAGCATTCGAAGAAGTACTAGCGGGATCGGTTCATTGCAAATCCGATATTCGATAATCGATATTCGAATATCGAATCCTGCTTGCGATGAGCTATGAGCTGCTTTTTTGCAGGACTTCCTTCAGCATCTTCTCCAGCTTCGCCTCTTCCGTTTCGTCGGCATACTTTGGGCGTTCCACGTCGGGGAAAAGGCTGAATATCCCGTTCATTATCACCTCTGCGTGAGGAGGGCAGCCCTGAAGCGGCATTCCCATCCCGGCGTTATGCTGCTGACAGACGCCCATAAAGATGTTCTTCGCGCCGGGATCAATCTCTCCTTCCGTGTCCGGGCCGAGATAGATATGCACCTTTTTATCAAAGGGCCTGTCGATGAGCAGCCTCCCTGCATCCTGCGGATCGCTCCTGCGCAGCTTATTAAGGACAAAATGGAGGTAGCCCCTGCAGCCGGAGCAGGCGTTGCCCTCATGAACGACGATGTCTCTTCCTCCCCCTATGTTGATCACAGGTATCTTGAAAGCGCTTTCCACCTCGGATACAGGGGGGCCGACGACGGTGATCCGTTCAGGTTCCACCGGCCCCAGTCCCTGCATGTACGCCATCCATACCGGCGGGGACATGGCAGGATCAAGGCCCATTATCTTCATGGCAACAGCGTCGACGGCCACCGGATTTGTACCGCCGATCAAAAGGTCCATCTTCTTCGGGATGCCTGATACAGGGCCGAAATCCTCCTGCCCCGTTAGGCCGTCAATGATGATGAGATCCGGCCTCACGAGGTGGTGGATATTGACAAGGCATTGCCAGAGGCCAAAAAAATGGCTCATATATTTTTCAAGGGGAGGGACGGCGCCTTGGAGGCTTTTGACGCTCAGGGATACCCCGGCCGCGAAATGCATCTTCAGCACAGGCACGTTGATGACCACATCTGCCTCTTCCAGGGTAATTGGGATCTTCCGTGCGGACATTCTCTTCCCCCTCGGCACGGCCTTCTCAACCAGTCTGTCGGTATTCAGGTCCACGAGGCTTATCTTTCCCGGTTCCATATCTACCAACCGGTCGTATCCGTAGAGGGCAAACATCTTCTGCGTTGCGCTCCTGTTGATCGATGAGCCTTCGGAGATGATGATCTTTCCGGCCACGGGAAGAAGGAGCTCGATGAGGGCGCGGACAAGCCTCACATCCGTTACGATGCCGCCCTTGTAAACTCCGTCCTGCATCCCGTGGTCGCTCACAAGGTTGGGCTTGATTGCCACGGTCTGGCCCTTTTTGACAAATTTATCGAGGCCGCCGAGCTTGCCGATGAGGTTCTTCAGGCCGTCTTTTATCTCGCTTTCTGACTGGGCCTCAGGGATCTTTTCAATAACCACCCGTTCTTTTTTCAGGTATGGCTTGTATGGCTTCATTCCTGCCAGCCTTCTGAAGAGGACCGAAGTGCTTAGTTCCAGCTTCCTCAACAGCAGTCCGCCTGTATCTTGCGTCCGGACCGGCCTGAAGCCGTATTCCACCATCCAGCGGTACTTCCCTTCATCAGCATTCAGGGTCTCCGCTGAGACAAGGTTCTCCTTCACGATGAGGGCATCCACCATCTTCGCCTCTATCCCTTTTCCCCTCCATCTCTCCGTTGCCAGTATCTCCTCGATGGTGCTCGTATCCGTATTATAGACTATCCAACCGGCAGCTTCATGATCCGCCGAGGCCGCGTAGACAACGATATCAGGGTTCCCTGTCCACCGCTTCCATTCCAGTGTTATAAAACCAGAACCCTTCTCGACGTTTTTATAATAGGCGCACATACGTGCGTACAACTTCTTTGAGGGCCTGCCCTTCCTGAGCGTAATATCCAATTTCATCTTTCCTCCCTGTCTGTCATACTGTCCCGGAGAAGATCAGTCCCTTAAGTTATCATAATAGATCGTTGCGGGCAAGATGCTAACAGCTGTAAATTCAACTTAATACAAATCCTAGATCCGACCTGTTTTTCCTTTCCCCCTCACCCTGACCCTCTCCCGCAAAGGGGAGAGGGGACAGTATTATTATAACATCTTTCTGTCAAGGGAGAGGGGATGTCGTTGCTATGATCCTCTGCCTCAAGATCAGTTTCCCCCTCACCCTGCCCTCTCCCGCCAAGGGAGAGGGGACAGCCATTTTTGCCCTAGCCCTCTCCCGCAAAGGGGAGAGGGAGGAGATCTATCGATGGAGCGTTTTTGCAAATAGGTATTTATAGCGAAGAGTCGGATACCTGCTCGCGGGTGCGGGTGACTCTTCGGGCCTTGACTGAAGAGGGGGCGACGAAAGACCCGGGGATAGCAGTCCCGATACCATGTTTGTCCTTACGGAGAACCTGGGTTTAACGTTTCACTTTTCACTTTTTACGTTATCAGCTGATGCGGTCCCGGATCATCTTCAGGATCACAAAGGATTCCCGCTCCCGCTCCTCAAGGTCGGCCGTGATATATACGATCGTCTCCCTGTAGGTCGGCATGAATATCTTAGAGAGGGCGTTGCATCGCCGTTGGGTCTTGCGAAGCTCCATGGCAATTCGCCTTAGGGCATTCTCCAGTTCGGCCATTTCTGCGATCAGGCTTAAGGCCTCAACGAAACGGCTCATGGCGATATCGGCGTTTGCCGGGGTTCCCCCCACGCCGAACTGGGCGCTGACCGGTTCCGTCTTAACCGTTACGTGGGGGATCTTCATGCCCATAAGGTGCTGATCTGAGATTTCCACCTGATGGTCCATTTTTACAGCCAGGGCGGCCCTGTCGATTGCCTCAGATCCTCCGTCCAGCCTTGCCTCGCGGAGGGCTTCATAGGCCTGCCGGAGCGCTTTGCGGGTAGCCTGTTCTGTATTGCGGGCCCGGCTCACCCGGCTCATCAGTTCAAATATGAGGATCTGTCGTTTTTGTTCAAGAAGGTCATAGCCTTCTTCAGCAAAGGCGAGCTTACGTTTCAGTATGAGCAGATTCGACTTGGTGGGTGCAATGTTCAGCTTTCCCATGGGCCTCTCCTATCGGGTTGCGCTGCCAAAAGGCGGCGCTACGCAGGCTTGCCCCTCTGCTTTCTCACGGTAGTATTTTTTCAGCAGCGCGTCGCTCACGCGGTGCAGCTCGTCCTTGGGCAATGTTGACAGCACATCCCAGCCGAGCTCAAGAGTGGTCTCGATGGACCTGTTCTCAAACTCTCCCTGGTTCAGGAAGCGCATCTCAAATGCCTCGCCGAACTTCAGATATTGTTTATCGAGGGTGCTCAATTCCTCTTCCCCGATAACATCGGCCAGCCCGCGCACCTTTTTTACGTAGGCATAGCAGGCAAACAACTGGCTTGCGAGCGTCGGATGATCCTCGCGGGTGTAGCCCTTCCCTACCCCGTCCTTCATGAGGCGCGACAGGCTTGGAAGGCCGGCGATAGGAGGATAGACGCCGCGCTGAAACAGCTCGCGGTCCAACACGATCTGCCCCTCCGTTATATAGCCGGTGAGATCCGGCACAGGATGGCTGATATCATCGGCAGGCATGGTCAGAATGGCCATCTGAGTGATCGATCCCGGCGAGCCTTCAATACGGCCCGCGCGCTCGTATATGCTCGCGAGGTCCGAATAAAGGTATCCAGGATACCCTTTCCGTCCGGGGATCTCTCCCCGCGCCGTTCCCACTTCGCGCAGGCTCTCGCAATAGTTTGTCATATCCGTCAAAAGCACCAGCACGTGCTGCCCGCAGTCAAAGGCCAGGTGCTCCGCCAGGGTAAGCGCGACGCGCGGCGTAAGGAGGCGTTCCACGCTCGGTGAGTCGGCCAGGGAAAAGAACATTACGGCGCGTGCGAGTGCGCCGGATTCCCTGAAGTTGCGGATGAAGAATTCGGCCACATCGTGCTTAACGCCCATGGCAGCAAAAACCATCGAGAATTCCACCTCTTCATCGAGCAGGCGCGCCTGCCTCATGATCTGGGCAGACACGCGGTCGTGCGGCAGGCCGTTCCCGGAAAAGATCGGCAGCTTCTGGCCGCGGACAAGCGCGTTCATCCCGTCGATGGCCGACAGGCCGGTCTGTATGAATTCCCTTGGATATCTTCGCGCGTAGGGGTTGATGGGCATCCCGTTGACATCGCGCTTCTCTGCGGAAAGCGGGGGCGGGCCGTCATCAGCCGGACGTCCCAGGCCGTCGAACACACGGCCCAGCATATGCCTCGATACGGGCAGGCAGAAGCTCTCCCCGAGAAATCGGGTGCGCAAGGCCTTGTTCGAGAGCCCCGTCGTGCCTTCCAGAACCTGTACAACAGCCTGTTTTTCGGAAATGTCAAGGACGCGGCCGATACGGGGGCGACCGGTGGGGTCCAGGATCTCTACGGTCTCATCGTACCCCACATCACGGACCCTCTCCACAACGACCAGCGGTCCCTCGATGCGCGACGCCCCTATGTACTGCAATCCCCGGTCTTCTAAGTCGAAGGTGGTGTGCATAGTAAGGTGCCCTCCTTGATATACTCTTTTGCAAGCGCTTCTGTTTCTTCCATAACCATCTGTTTCAATTCGCCGAGCTTTCCGAGCTCTTCGTTGCCGTAAGCCGACTTCGCCCGCATTATCAGAGGCACACAGCTCAAAGAACGGATCCGCATCAGCGGAACCCCTCCCTGGATCAGGTCGCGGCCCCTGTGATAGAGGGTAAGAATGATGCGAAGAAGCGAGATCTGCCGTTCCGGCGAACAGTACATATCGTTCTCGTCAAAGGCGCTCTGGGCGAGAAAACCATCTTTCATGATCTCGGCGATGAACAGGATCAGGCGTTGCACGTCGGGCAGGACATCGGGCCCTACGAGCTGGACGATCTGCTGGAGACGCTCCTCCCGCTGGAGCAGGGTCAGCGCTTCGGTGCGCAGCTCGACCCAATCGGCAGCCTCCTTTTTCCACCACAGGCCCACGTCTTCAACGTACTCCGAATAGGAGTGGAGCCAGTGTATCGAAGGATAATGGCGCGCGTTGGCAAGCTCCGTATCGAGCGCCCAGAAGCAGCGAATAAATCGACGGGTATGCTGGGTAACAGGTTCGGAAAAGTCGCCGCCGGGCGGACTGACCGCACCGACAATGCTCACCGAGGCCCGTTCTCCCGCCAGGGTGGTAACGGCCCCTCCGCGCTCATAGAACTGTGCAAGCCGGGTAGGCAGGGATGCCGGAAAGCCTTCTTCGGCGGGCATCTCTTCCAGCCGCGCAGCCAGTTCGCGCAGCGCCTCTGCCCAACGGCTCGTCGAGTCGGCAAAGACCGCCACCGACTTGCCCATGTCCCTGTAATACTCCGCAAGCGTGATGCCTGTGTAAATTGACACTTCACGCGCAGCCACGGGCATGTTCGATGTGTTCGCAATGAGGATCGTCCGCTCCATCAAGGGCCTGCCGGAACGGGGATCTTTCAGCTCAGGAAACTCACGGAGCACTTCGGTCATTTCATTCCCCCGCTCTCCGCAGCCGATGAACACAATGATATCGGCGTCAGACCATTTCGCGAGCTGGTGCTGGGTGATCGTCTTTCCCGTGCCGAACCCGCCCGGAATAGCCGCTGCGCCTCCTTTTCCGATAGGGAAAAAGGTGTCAATGATGCGCTGTCCCGTGATCAGCGGTTCGGTGATGCGAAGCCTCTGGCGAATGGGGCGCGGCACCCGCACCGGCCATTGCTGGTACATTGCAACGTCTCGCGGCCCTTCCGGCGTCTCCACGACGGCCACAGTGTCGGTTATCCTGTATTTCCCTTTTCCGGCAACGGTGCGTATTGTACCGGAAAGTCCCGGCGGCACCATGATCAGATGGTCAACCAGCGGTGTTTCCTCTACCTTGCCTATAACATGGCCTTCCGCTATAACCTCGCCGGGCTCAACAACCGGCTCGAAGGCCCAGAGCTTCTCTGTGTCCAGAGGAGCCACCTTTTCGCCGCGGCGGATCCAGGCGCCGCTGTGAGCCTGAATACCAGGCAGCGGACGCTGTATACCGTCATAGATGTTGCCGACGAGCCCCGGGCCAAGCCACACGGACAGAGGCGCGCCTGTACACAGGATAGGCGCTCCGGGCTTTATCATGGTGGTATCTTCGTATACCTGAATGGTGGCGTGATCCCCAACCAGTCTCACTACTTCTCCCACCAGGCCCAGGCTGCCTACCTGCACGACCTCATACATCTGTGCAGCGTGCATGCCCGAAGCTGTAACAATGGGCCCGCTGATACGGGTCGCCATAGATTCGGTAGTCCTGGAAGCAACGGTCATGGGTTATTTCCTCCTGATCCTGTTTTTTGGACAAAGTTGGCCTGAGCCGCTATCTGTCGCCTCAGCTCCGGCCACAGCCGCTCGAGCCTTTTCAAAAGCCTGTTGTCCCACACCTGGCGAGCCTCCCCATCTTCAACGATAACGCCTCCCTCTGAAATGTCCGGTGCATTCGCGATCGTTATCTTTACCGGCCGCCCCACTCTCCCCGAGATCTCCCCTGCCAGCCCATCTCCCAAAGCAGCCTGGTCCGTGCCTGACAGCTTCACAACAAAGGCATCGCCTTCCATCTGTCGTATCGCATTAGCCGCAAGGACGATCAAGGTCTCCCGATATTCAAAGCCTTCCCTGGCCAGCAGCTGCTCGGCCGCTTCGTCATATATGTTCGCAAGAAGCGCTTCAACCCGCGCCGCGCGCAGCCGGTCTATCTCGACGGGAACCGTTGCAAGGATCAATTCGCTCTGGCGGACAGCCTCCTCGTTAGCCTCTTTGAGCCTTTCATTTCGCAACCGGTCTGCCTCGGTGGCAGCGTTGGCGAGGATGGCTTCCGCGTCCTGCTTGGCGCGCATGGCAACCTTTTCAGCCTCCCTGCCGGCGTCTGCAAGGATCTCTTCACGCAATTTTTCAGTAGAGCTTTGATCCGTCATCATCCTTATACCCCCTTAACAGATGCTCACTCCCACGGCTTCCTCCACGAATTCACGCAGGCTCTTGCGCCCCGGCAGCGGTCCTTCCGGGCCGGGTATCTCAACGATCAGCGGCCGGTCCCTCTCCATACGGACCATCTCTACCTGAGGACGGATGAGATCTGCCACCTTTTCTGTGACGATGATCACCCCGCAGTCTGGCAAGCCCGTCATTTCTTCAAGCGCTGCCCGGGCCTCCTCTGCCGTTTCGGCAACCTGCGTACCTATGCCCGCCAAACGGAAACCTCGAGCCGTGTCCTCGTCGGCAATACAAAAAAACTTCACGATAGACCCCTTATATCTTTTGTATCAACATCATGGCAATAGCAAAACCCAGCACGGCCAGCCCTTCGGCCAGCGCCACAAAGAGGATGCTGCGCGTCAGAAGCTCAGGTTTCTCCGCCGCCGCGCCCAGCGCGGCCGAACCTATCCTCCCTACTGCATGGCCTGCGCCGAGAACGCTTATAGCGATGGCAAAAGCCGCCGCAACGCCCAAGCCGATGGCTCTGTATACTGATACCACGTCAGTCGGGGCACCGCCGTGCGCAGTTTCAGCCGCCAAAGCCGCCGCGCTGGGCAGTACTGCTCCCGCCAGAACCACTCCGATTACCCCAAGTCGCTGAAACAACACCTTGATCATACGACACCTCCAATATTTTCTAAGATCGTGTTGCATCCTTCTGTATCCCGTTTAACGTGTTTGTGGCGTTCGTTACTGGTCTATCTGGTCTTAACGTTGAATATTGAACGTTGAACATTGAACGTATCCTCACTTTATGCCTCACGAGGTTTGTCTCCGGCGCCGCCGGCGGCTATACGAAACGGTTCGAAAGGCTCGCCGCCGCCGGAATAGAACTTCCCGAAAAACTCATAATATTCGAGACGGAGCGCCTGCACCGAAGCAATGACCCCCTCCAGAACAATGGCTATCAGGTTCCCAAAGATAATGACCAGCAGGCTCCACACGCCCCCGCCGGCAGAACCCCTGACCTCCTCGGCCACCATAAAAGCGGCGAAGAGCAACGCCGCGTGGCTCATTGCGTAAGCGGCAAGACGCACAAAGCTTATGGTGTTCGCAAGGTAGCTGAGAATGGCCTCAAAAGCGCCGACGCAGGATTCGATAATCGCCCCTGCCATTCCCCCGTGCGCCCCGCCGTGCCCGCCTGGCTTGCTGCTCATCAGATGTTCCAGGGGCTCCTTGACAGACCAGCCTATTATGGGCACGGCGAGAAACAGGACGAGACATAGGCCCATAATCCCCCATGACCGGATAGTCGCACCGTACAACAGGAGCGCCAAAGCTCCCCAATAGAACAAAAGGCCTATAAGCCCAAACTTGTCGAGGATGCCCCCGATGATATCGCCTTTTCGAATTCTGTTGACGACGTTCAAGATAAGCCCTACGCTGATCATTACGATGCCGAGGCCGATAGCGCCGTACATCAAATGTATAGGATCACCTTCCAGGGGATCATGCCAGAGTGCATAATGCTTGAACGCCTCGATGCCGAAGTAGCTCCCGTATATAACGCCGAAAATGATGCTCGATGATCCTACTGAAAGAAGGAGCACGCCGATATCCTGCACCTTTTGGGACCGTCCGGCCTTCATAAGGGCTGCGATGCCACAGGCGGCGAGTACCGCCCCGTGTCCGGCGTCGCCGAACATCATGCCGAACATCACTATGTAACTGAGTGCGACAAACAAAGTCGGCTCCAGTTCATGATAGCTGGGAAGGCTGTAGGCCGATATCAACATCTCGAAAGGACGTAAAAACCACGAGTGTCGGAGCAGGACAGGTGGCTCTTCGCCTGTCGAAGCATCGGGAGGTTCCGTCTCGAGCACGTACCTCCCCCTTGTGATCTCTTCCATGCGCTGTTTCAAGGCCGCTACATCCCCGGCCGGGGCCCACCCTGCAATAAGCACCGTCATTTCTGTCCGGGGAAACTTCTGGCTTGCCTCCAGAAGCCGGCATTCCATATCGACAAACTCTTCAATGGCGGCCAGGGTTGGGGAAAGCTCCGCTCCAATCTCCCTGAGCCTGCCGTTTATTTGATCCAATTCCTTTGCCAGGCCTTCTTGTTCCTTCTCCGCTTCTTCGGATATTCTATCCACCGTCGAGCCATCCGCCACCGGGAGCGCCTCTCGCTGAAAACCTGCCTCCTGCAGCGCCTTCTCAAGCGCCGGTTGCCCCTGCCGTGTGGTGATCGCGAAGAGCCTCTGCCGTCCTTTCTGCTGGACAAGGGGCAGCACCGCCGCGTTTTCGCCGACCTCCTGTTCAAGGCCTTCGAAACTCTGCACAGGAAGGCTTCCGGTAACAAAGTAGAGGAATGAGAACTTGTCGAGCCCGGTGAGAGGGATATCGAAACCACGATAGTGCGATACCTGGTCGGACATTACGGCCAGTTCTTTCTGGCGCTGAACAAGGCGCTGGCGCTCTTCCAGAAGGCCTTCGATGCGCTGTTCCATGGACAGGAGAACCGCTTCAGACTGGTCCAGTGTCACCGCTGATGAAAACGCTTGCGCCTCGCCCTCATCCCCGGGCTTACCCGGGGTTTGTCCGGCCGATGGAGCAATATCCAGTGATTGGCGGAGATCATGAACCCGGGCACGGACACGATCATATCGCGACAGTTCTCCTGCAAAATCTGAGGGACCGAGAAGCAGCGCTTCAGGGTCTGACTGAGCGCGCGTCAGGTGCACTGCTCCCAATGCGCCCAATCCCTTGAGCACCTCCCTCTCGTCCACGGCAAGAACGATCGCACGTACCCGCATCATCGGCACCGTCCTAAACACAGGCCACCCCCGACATCACGTTTATTGCGTACTTTACTGGTCTATCTGGTCTGTCTGGTCTTAGCGTTGAGCGTTGAATGTTGAACATTGAACAATCTCCCCCTGCACGTTTCACGTTGGCCCTCATGGAGCCTTCGCAATGTCGGTACGCGGGATCAAACGTCCGCGGATCGTCTCTGCCGGTATGCCGCCACGGATCCCCTCGGAGATCGTGATGAGGTTGGCCACTTCCACGCGACGAAGACCGACAAAACCCATAATTGCCCCAAGCCCCATATGGCTTCTGCGAAAAGCCAGGTTTGCCAGACGGATGAATCGATTCCACGCCAGTCCTTCCAGAACGGGTGCGTCAATGGCATTCGACCCATCAGGGCCGCGCTCGAAGGGCTCTCCATCGAATATTCGCTCCCAGGAGCGGCTTGCCGATGTGTAAAGATCAGGATCGTTGAGCATGGCGCCAAAAAGCGAGCGCTGGATACGGGTTCCCTCGACATGCAACGGCTGCAGCATTGCCTGCGCCATTCCATAGTGGAACTTTCCCCTGGCGACCAGCATAAGATGGAACATGTCAACTTCCTGAAAAACCATAGGACCTATAATCTCCCGGTCTTCCTGCGAGAGCCTTCCCGTTGCGCCAACCAAACCCTGGAAATAGACGCGGTCAAGCGCCGCCTCGAAGAAGAAGGGGCTTGGATTATCCCTGTAGATCTCGAGGGCCTCCTCCAGGTTCTCCCGGAGGAAACCTTTTGGGAATGACCGGACAAAACCCTCCGGAGATTCCGCTGCCGCAACCCCCCGGATATCGACAGGCAGCCATCCAGGAACAGAGACGAGGTGTCTCCCGATCTCCTCAGCGGGGGTCTTTGTTAGATATCCCCGGAATAACACCTTCACATTCTCCATCTGGTAACGAACGAGCATCCAATCGATAAGGCTGGCTCCTGGGCCTGATATGTGGGCACGAAATTCAGATACCTCGCCGATCAGTTCATGGACCAGGAAACGCTGAAAATCAAGGACTCCGCCGATCTCAGACTCCGGGAAGATCGTATGAAAAAGGTCTCGAAGGCTTCCGGTGCGGCACAGGCTGTCAAGGCGCTCACCCTCGGCCATACGGCTGCGCCGGCCATGAAGACGGGCAGCGAGATAATCCATGTCTCCTGCGGTTTGCCGCTTCGGGACAGCGGCTGGAGCAGTACGCGGGACGGCTATGCTCCTTTGCACACGCAACGGACCACCTCCGCAACGGCCGATTTCCTGCTTGCCGGCTCAAGCTGGATCTGGCTTTCAACCTTGTTAACGGCATCAGCCAAACGGGCCTCCTTTTCATGCTCGGCCTTTTGCACTGCGGCCTCTACTACTTTCTGTGCCTCAGCAAAGGCCTCCTGTCGAGCGCGCTCTAAAATATCCTGCGCCTTTTTCTGGGCTTCCGACAGGATACGGTCCGCTTCGGTCCGGGCTGCCTCAACGGCAAGCCTCGCCTCGTTCTCTGTCCCGACGATCTTCTGAATCGCATCGCGCATGGTTGCGCCTCCGTAGAAAATGATATCCTGCCGTTACGCTATGAAACGGCTCATGCCTGTCATCGTTCTTCCGTGTCTGTCCAGCTTGAACCGCGTGATCACCTCTTCGCCGACCAGCCTGGCAGCCTCGGCGTGTCCTATAAGGTCCGTATTTATTGTTACGTGATAAAGCAGCGGATCGTCTACCTCTCTGCCGAAGTTATCCTTTATGTAACGCCTGCGCGCCTGATCCTTTTTCTTTATGTAATTGGCAGCAGTCTTCTCATCATAACCGAAGACCTTCTGCGCCTGCTCGATCCTCTTTTCAAGTGACCCTGTCAGGCGCACGTGGAAAACGTTCTTCATTTTGGCGGTGATAATGCCAGATCCCCGGCCCACAAGGATAACGTTCCCTGTTTGTGCGAGACGCCGGATGGTCGCATTCGTCTGTTCAACGAGCGTCCAGGTCGAAGGGTGCAGGCCCAAAAGCTCCTCAAGGGCATCCGTCAGCATGGCCTTGTGATCTTCCTTCATGAAATCGCCGATATTCTTGCGGTGCCGGTGCTCCTCCAGCACCTTTGCTACCAGTTGATAGGAAAAAACAGTCCACTCCTCATGAGATGGAACGTGTTCCTGCAGATAGCCCGCCAGCTCTGAAGCGACGGTAAGACCGCCGGCACCTTCTGCCCGTGAGATCGTTATTGCCGGTTTTAAAAAGACTCCCGGGGTCTGCCTGCCCTTCTGAAAAAAATGACTTTGAATGTACGACTTACACTTTTCAGAACTTATATTCTCCCACATGTCCCGGCTCTCCTATTCTTTTTCCTTTTTTATGGCCCCTGCTGAAAGCCATATAAGACAGGCATTCCATCATTCCAGATGCTTCCCCAGATTAATGAACTCCGAACGGTCAAAGCCGATTGACTTAAAAAATGAAAGCATATCTACAGCGTCCCATCGCACGGCCGTGTAAATATCCTGTATCCCCTTTTCTCTAAAATACTCAAAAAGCCTCTTTGCCAGCGCCCGGCCTATGCCTATGCCCATGCACCGGGCGCATACGCCGACGACAACGATCCACCCGCTTTTTTCAATGCCGAATCCCGGCCCCTTGATCTCGCCTATAATGAACCCAACGACCTCGTTATCCCGCAAGGCGACGAATCCGGCAACATCGTGCTTTCTCAGGTGTGCCTCTATGCTCTGAATCCACGCCTTCGACACCTTCTTTTTTATGATGGATTCCTGTATCTCAATGATATTGGGGACATCCTTGACGGTAATCCTTCTCACCCTGACACCGTTCATCATATACGGTCTCCTCAATCGATACGTATAATCTTAACGTGCTTCCCTATCCACTCAGGGGGCAGGTAGACACGTCCGGAATTCCCACTCTGCTTTACCGCCTTTTCGAGCATCTCCTCGCCATAGACCTCAAACTTTACCTTATCCAGGATGTTTCTTTGATCATCAGCGGTTTTCAATATCCTTGCACTCATCAATTACCCTCTCGGATGAATACACATTAATTATATTATAGCTGTGTTACAATTATAATTTAGCGGTAGAATTTGTCAAGCGAAATTTTTAGGGGTGGGAGATGAGCCCCGCGAAACGTGAAAGGTAATGAGCGTTATGCGTTAATCGCGCCTCTGTACCAGGAAGAACCCGTTCAGCACATAATTCACGATGGAGAGGACAACGCTGAAAAGCATGGCAATCCAGAACCCGCGCACGTCAAACCCTTTAATAACCGATGCAGTAAGGAGGACAAGGATTGCATTGATCACAAAAGTAAAAAGGCCCAGCGTCAGGATGTTGATTGGCAGGGTAATGAGGATCAGAACTGGCCTGATCAGGGTATTGACTATCCCGAGAAAAAGGGCTACGAATAACGCCGGAAAGAAACCGCTTATTGTTACGCCGGGGATTATATAGGCCGCGATCGCTACAGAAGCGGCCATTAGCAACCATTTGAGCATCAATATCATAGACGTTCAATTGTAACCACCTTTAGAACAAATTGCAACAATGCAACAGGTCTTTTCATATAAGGATATGTCATTGACTTACCGGCCAACAATACGCATATTAATAAAGACAGATCGGAACCGTTATGGGCAAGGACAAGCTGAACAGCAGAATAAATACAGGTGAATCTGAGATCGGTACAAGATTTCAGCGCGAAACGAAATACTCACCGGATAAGATGGGCGGGCATGCCCTTGACTGGAATTCAATTCCCGGGCAGTATAAGCAATACGAATCGCCCATCGCAATCATTCAGTTGCCGGAGCCTCTCAGGAAAGGCGAAACAAACCTATGGAATCTCCTTCTGGAGAGAAGATCCAGGAGGGAATACAATGCCGGCCGATCCGTCCCGCTTGCAGCGCTGTCATCTTTGCTGTGGGCAACGCAGGGGCTTACTGCCCGCTATGGTGACACATTTTTCAGAACGGCCCCCTCCGCAGGCGGCCTGTTTCCCGTTGAAACCTATGTAAGCGTACGGGCAGTAGACGGCCTTCACCAGGGATTGTACCATTTCAGGCCTCTTACCTTTGACCTTGAGTTCCTGCAAACAGGAGATCTCTCCAAAGATCTCACCGAGGCAGCTCTCCGGCAGGACCTTATTCTCGATGCGCAGATCACATTCATATGGTCAGCGATCATTGCGAGGTCACGGTGGAAGTACCGCCAGAGGGCGTACAGGTATATCTATCTCGACGCAGGCCATATTGCGCAAAATCTCTACCTCGCGGCAGAATCGCTTGGCCTCGGCGCCTGCGCGATCGGTGCCTTCTATGACGACGAGGTAAACAGGATTCTGTCCCTCGATGGCACGGAAGAGACCGTCATCTACATGGCATCTGTTGGATGGCCTGCAGAAACAAAAAATAACAGATAAGGGAGTCAATCATGTACGAACAGGGAGTTATCAGACCGCCGAGCGAGGCCTCAAGCCTGCTGGTAAGGGTTACAAGGAATTGCCCGTGGAACCAGTGCATCTTCTGTCCGGCCTACAAGGGGACGAAGTTCTCCAGAAGGACCGTGGAAGAGGTGAAAAAAGATATAGACAATATGGCCAGGGAACATGACGGTTATGCCAATATGATACGATCGGCGTTTCTGCAGGATGCCGACACGCTTGTTCTGAAGACAGCCGACCTCCTCGAGATCCTTACGTATCTGAAAGAAAAATTTCCCGCCCTCGACAGGATCACATCCTATGCGCGCGCAACAACGCTGAAGAGAAAAAGCGTTGATGACCTGAAGCAGCTGAAAGAGGCGGGCCTCTCACGTATTCACGTGGGGATGGAAAGCGGGTCAGAAAAGGTCCTGAAGATGATCAAAAAAGGGATCACCCCCGAGGACATCGTGACCGGAGGACAGAATGTGGTCAAAGCGGGCATATCCCTGTCAGAGTACATTATGCCCGGAGTCGGCGGGAAGACGTTCAGCGAGGAGCACGCCAAAGAGACCGCGCGGCTTCTTAACCTTATAGAACCGGATTTTATCAGGGTAAGGACCTTCGCGATGCACCCCATGTCACCGATGCAGGCGCTCGTCAGGGATGGGTCCTTTGTGCCTATGACAGAAGAAGAGGTCGTTGCAGAGATCAGGCTCCTCGTATACAGCCTCAACGAAATGCGCAGCTATTTCTCCTGCGCCGACTTCAGCCTCAACCTGCTCATGCACGTAGACGGCCGCCTCGACGAGAAGAAGGCCTATATGCTCAAAGAGCTCGATAGATTTCTGTCCCTTACGAAAGAGCAGAAGCAGGCATACTCACTGCTCCGCCGTTCATCCTATATGCAATACCCGATCGATATCGTTTTCAATGACGACCTGATGAAGCAAGTGATCCCCGAGATCGAAAAACTTGAAAAGGAACCCGACGGCTTTAACAAATATATCAAGACCCTCATGTCCTACCAGCTGCCACAGCCCCAGACGGATGAGTGGAAATGAACGGCTTCAGCTGTCAGCGATCAGCTCTGAGCTATGAAACAAGTCTGTCTGGTCTGTCTGGTCTATCTGGTCTGTTTGGTCTATCTGGTCTTAACGTTGAACAAATTTGCCTTACGGATGTTCTGCGCCTTACAGGTGTATAGCCGTGAGCCGGCTTGCCAGTTCGGACGGCTTTACCAGTAGAAGTTTCATCGAGCAGCACTCGGGGTGCTTCAACAGCTCTTCCCTCCTGTTGTTGAACCTCGTTACGAGGTCGCCGTCTATGGTGATCAAAAAATCGATGTCATTTTCTATACAATGGATGATATGGCGTATCTCATTTTCGCGACGATGGCCCCCGTATTTTTTCATGACCGCTTGAATAACAAAATCGATATGCCCTGGGCTCATGGGAAGCCTGGGGCAGCTTTTCTTGCTAAAGCCCACCACCCTGTTGAGCAACCCCAGCAGGTAGCGATTCCGCTTGCCGTCCTTTCCTTCAAAAACAGGGTTGGTGGAACGCCTTCGGAGCTCTGACTCGAGGATCTTCCAGTGCAGATCATATTCAATGCGCCTGAGGTCCCGCCACCGGTCTTCTCCGTACCAGTCCTGGAAATGCTGGGCGCAACTGCGCAGCGTCTGCGCATCGCTCTCATTCCCGTGAAACGGGGCAGCATTGCCATTCTCTCCGCAGAGAAGGTTGCCACGGATATAGGCAAACAGCGTATCTTCTTCGCTTTGCAGCCCTTCATGTTCCCGGCCCAGCACCTCAAGCTGATCAAAAAGATCGACAGCCTGCCTCCACTTTTCCGTCAGGCTCCTGTCAGCCCTCTGCCACGCTTCAAAAGCTCCGATATTCTCGGTGATCATGTATGTGTCGGTAATGCAGCACCCCTCGACGTTGAAGGCAATAACCATGTCCAGCTCCATCGCCTCTCCCGAGGTGACAAGCCTCAAGCGGTCCTTTTTATAATGCTCCCAGATGGCCTGCATGGCCTCCTGCTCGAAGCCGGCTTCGTCGTTTAATTCAACCGCCCCCGTAAGAAGGCTTAAGGCATGATACCCGACATATGCTGTCAGGCAGCTTTGGCTCCCCATGTATCACCTGCCGTAACATTGATAACCGGGAAAAAACACAACATCAATCCATTATAGCAAAAAGACAAAAACATTCTACACAAATTTCCTCTGAATTTTTCGCATTGCATTACGCGCGGTTTGGTTATATCTTAATAGAGTCTCTTTAAGGAACGGGTTTGATAAAATCGTAAGGGAGTAGAAGATGGCAGCAAAAAAAGATTATTACGAGACGCTTGGCGTTGCGAAGGGGGCAACGGAAGAAGAGATAAAAAAGGCATATAGGAAGCTTGCCCTCAAATATCATCCCGACAGAAATCCCGGCAACAAGGAAGCCGAAGAGAAGTTCAAGGTCATAAATGAGGCCTACGCGGTCCTGAGCGACCCTGAAAAGAGGAAACAATACGACACATACGGCATGGGCGGCTTCCAGCAGAGATACTCCGAGGAAGACATCTTCAGGGGCTTCAATGTAGGGGATCTCTTCAAGGACCTCGGGTTCGGCGGCGGCGATATATTCAGCATGATCTTCGGAAGGCAGGCGGGGCGGGGCGGCGGCAGGCAGAGGGCGCAAAACTGGGATTTTGGAGATTATATAACAAGGGAGCAGCAGCCGGAACGCGGTCTGGACCTCAGTTACGAACTCGAGATCCCTTTTATGGACGCTATACGGGGCGGCGAAAAGAGGGTATCCTTTACGACGCATACGGGGACCGAAGACCTTAACGTCAAGATCCCCCGGGGGATCACGACAGGGAAAAGGTTAAGGCTTCACGGCAAAGGCAACAGAGACCAAAGAACCGGCAGGCGGGGCGACCTCTACCTGACGATCAAGGTTGCCGATCATCCTTTTTTCAGGAGGGTCGGGAACGACCTTTATATTACAAAAGAGGTTAAGTTGACCGATGTCCTTCTTGGAACAACCGTTGAGGTTTCTTCCATCGATGGGCCAAAGCGCGTCAAAATCCCCCCGGGCCATTTAAAGGTCAGATTGCGGGGCCTTGGAGCGCCTGACGTAGACAAGGGTGGCGGCGGCGACCTCTACGTTGAGGTAAAGATGGACATACCTGGGAAGCTTACGGAGACACAGAAGCAACTCATCGAAGCGTTAAAGAAAGAAGGGCTTTAATGCTTCCCCGAAGGCATATCCTCGATATATGGGAACTTACCAAAGACGAGGATGACCTTGCCTCAATGGCAACGATCAACCTCGCCATAGACGCCGTGAAACACATGAATCGCGAGCCGAAAAAGGACCATCTCGTGGAAGCCCTTGAGCTCAATGAGTTCATCTGTTACATGTACCCCGCAAAAAGGCCAAGAAACAGGTCATTGCTGTTCCATATCGTCTCAGATCTTCTGGGGCTTTTAATATACGGGGTGCCAAACACCAGGAAATACACAATGAACAATATAGAAACGATAAATTACTCTGTGAGGAATATGGCGATCTACCCGATTATTGAGGTCTGGAACACAATGAAATCAAAGGTTTATAAGAAAAAACATGGCAGTGAGAGCATTATCGAAGGATTTATAAAAAAGATACAGATCGAAATGGATACCATAAACCGGTACCCTTTTGTAGAGGACGTCTTCGAGGAGTCAAGAAACCGCATCAGTGAATGGGTTCCCTCTCTCTCAAATTACTACGATAAGAGCAAAAAGGCTGTACACAATGCCTACGACGCATGGTGGTCGCTTTGGCTCCCCGGTCACGATCAGGAAGAGATCCTCTCCACCATGATCGACAGGCTTTCCCAGCAGGCAGAGCGCGACTTCGAGACATCCATCGACAAGGAGAAGGTACTTGCCTCGATTATGGGCGATGCCGCGGGCAACAAACAGGAAAATGAACAATTTTCAAGGTGGTATAAAGAAGGCGTCGATCTTCTTTTAAAAATTTAGCCTCCCGCTATTGACAAAAAGTCCTTAGTATCCTTATATTTTATTTAGCAATCTTTTATAGCAATTGCTAAAACACTATTTAAAAAAAGGAGCGTGATACAATGAAGATCAAACCATTATACGACAGGATCCTTGTGAAGAGAATCGAGGAGGAAGAAAAGACGAAGGGAGGTATCATTATTCCTGATGCTGCAAAGGAAAAACCGCAGGAAGGCATGGTCGTTGAAGTAGGGGACGGCAAGATCCTTGATAACGGGCAGAAGGCGGCATTACAGGTAAAGGCAGGCGACAAGATACTGTTCGGCAAGTATTCTGGCACAGAGATCAAGATTGATGGCGAGGAGCACCTCATCCTCAGGGAAGAAGACGTTCTTGCCATCGTGAAAGATTAAAAGAAGGAGGAAGAAAAGAATGGCTAAAGAGATAAGATATGATCAGAATGTAAGGGAGGCGCTTTTAAAAGGCGTAAACACCCTGGCGGATGCCGTAAAGGTGACACTCGGCCCCAAGGGCAGGAATGTCATCCTGGAAAAATCCTTCGGCTCGCCGACAGTAACAAAGGACGGAGTTACCGTTGCCAAGGAGATCGAGCTTGAGGACAAGTTCGAGAACATGGGCGCCCAGATGGTAAAAGAAGTGGCAAGCAAGACAAGCGATGTCGCCGGCGACGGAACGACCACAGCTACCGTTCTTGCACAGGCCATATACAGGGAAGGCGCGAAGCTCGTTGCCGCCGGCCACAACCCGATGGAGCTCAAAAGGGGCATTGAGAAGGCCGTTGAAGTAGTCGTGGAACAGCTGAAAAAGCTTTCAAAACCAACNNGCCCAGGTCGGGACCATCTCTGCCAACAACGACGACACGATAGGCAACATCATCGCCGAGGCCATGAGCAAGGTCGGCAAAGAAGGCGTCATCACCGTCGAAGAGGCAAAGAGCATGGAGACAACCCTCGAGATCGTTGAGGGCATGCAGTTTGACAAAGGATACATCTCTCCATATTTTGTGACAAACCCGGAGAAGATGGAAGCCGTCCTCGACGAACCTCTTATCCTCATCAACGAGAAAAAGATAAGCAATATGAAAGAGCTTCTGCCGATCCTCGAGCAGGTCGCGAAGATGGGCAAAACCCTTCTCATCATATCAGAGGACGTAGAAGGAGAAGCGCTCGCCACGCTGGTGGTGAACAAACTGAGAGGCACCCTTAAAGTCGCCGCAGTCAAAGCACCCGGTTTCGGCGACAGAAGAAAGGCAATGCTTGAAGACATCGCAATCCTCACAGGCGGCCAGATGATATCCGAAGAGCTCGGCATCAAGCTCGAAGGAATCTCTCTGAAAGACCTGGGGTCGGCAAAGAGGGTGGTCATAGACAAAGACAACACCACCATCGTTGACGGCGCCGGCGAAAAGAAGGAGATCGAGGCAAGGGTAAAACAGATCAGGACGCAGATCGACGAAACGACGTCAGATTATGACAGGGAAAAACTTCAGGAAAGGCTTGCAAAGCTCGTCGGCGGCGTGGCTGTCATCAATGTCGGCGCAGCAACCGAAACAGAGATGAAGGAGAAGAAGGCGCGCGTTGAGGACGCTCTGAACGCGACAAAGGCTGCTGTTGAAGAAGGGGTCATCCCGGGCGGCGGCGTAACCTTCATCAGATGCCTGCCGGACCTTGAGGCAATAAAGCTCGAAGGCGAAAGGCAGTTCGGCGTCAATATCGTCAAGAAGGCCCTTGAGGAGCCCCTCAGGTGGATTGCAATGAATGCCGGCCACGACGGTTCCATCGTCATTGAAAAGGTAAAGAATGAAAAGGGCGCCTTTGGCTTCGACGCCGCCCAGGAGGTCTACGTAAAAGACCTGATGGAGGCGGGCATTATCGATCCGACAAAGGTTGCACGGACCGCGCTTCAGAATGCCTCGTCCGTGGCATCTCTCCTCCTCACGACCGATTGCATGGTCGCCGAAAAACCAAAGGAAAAAAGCCAAATGCCTATGATGCCTCCGGGCGGAATGGGCGGAATGGGCGACATGTATTAAAAAGCATGCATAAAAAAGATCGAGGGGACCTCAAGGTCCCCTCTTTTTTTGTCTTTCCTGCTAATTACTTCCAGCCTTATTTCTCTGCGTGGTATTTGAACGATATGGTCAGCCTTACCCTATAAGCCGTGACTTTTCCCTTTTCCACCACAACATCCTGTTTCACTACCTCGGCGACACGGAGGTCTTCGAGTGTCTTTGCCGCAGTCTCTACTGCATTCTTCGCAGCCTCTTCCCACGATTTTGCGCTTGTGCCGACAATCTCAATGATCTTGTACACGCTTCCTGGCATAGAACCCTCCTTTTATGATTTTTTAAACGTATATATGCTCTTATAGCACACAAAAAGGATCTGTCAAGAAACAAAAATATGGCCTCTTGATACTGGATACTGGATGCTGGTCGTTGGTTACTTGATGCTGGTTTGGTCTAGCATCGAGTATCGAGGAACGAGGAACAAGCGATAAGGTTCTTACGCGGTCATTGCCTGTATCCAGTATCTGGTTGTTATAAAAAACTATGAGCTTGCTTTTTCAATTACCTGGCAGCAGACCTCCCCTGCCCTGCCCTCGACGTTGCCGTACTCGATGGCACAGACAGGGGTATTCTCAGAAGGTGCATATTCACGGGCAATATCGATGAGCCGACGGAAAGCATATCCTGACCCGATGGCGTTCCGGATAAAGGCCTCCAGAAAAGGGCCCCACTTCTTCCCTTCCAGTTCGGTGTGCACGGTGAGGATATTGAGCCCGTCGTGCAGGCAGCTCATATAGTAGCCGCTAAGCGAGGCAGCGTCAGTGCCAGCTACGCCGATCACTTCGTCGAGTGTTGGGAGCGTCGTAGGGATCTGGAGCATCCTGATCTCTTCACCCCCCATTAACGGGAAAAACGGCGACGACCCCCGCGTATCGCTCGAGTAGACAAGGCCGTTCTCGCTGAAAGATTTCAGCGCATAGGGGTTGATCATCCAGCCCGGCGCCGCGAAGGAGCAAGCCTTTTTCCCTACCACCTCTTCGTAGACCTGCAGCAGCTTCCCTATCTCTTTCTCTGTTCTCTCTTTGCTGAGGTGCTTGATGGAATCGTGCCATTGGACATGGTCGCGGCCGTGTATGCCGAGCTCATGCCCCTCCTCTGTGATCTGCAGGAGCAGGTGACGGTTCTTACGTGCGATCTCCGGGCCGGGGAGAAGGAGCCCGTACATGAGCGTCCTTATGCCGTAAGTGCTTAACACCCCCACCCTTCCCGCCTTTTTAAGAAATCCTTTTCTCGTAAAGACCCTTTTTACCGTCCTGCCTGTATGGTCCTTTCCCATGGGGACAAAAAAACTCGCTCGGATATTGTATTTTCTGAAAATGGCCAGTAAGGCCGGAACCCCTTTTCTCATCCCCGCGTAGGTATCCACATCAACCTTTATGCCGATCGTTTTCTTCATGGTCTTTCCTTTTCTGAGCTGTACGATAATACCATTTCAGGCAGCATGCTGCAAAGGGAATTCTAACGTGAAGCGAGGAAGCCGGGTCATATCCTTTCCCCCTCACCCTGACCCTCTCCCGCCAGGGGAGAGGGAATAGTGTTGTGATGACCCTTCTTTCGCCAGGGGAGAGGGGGTAGTGTTGCTGTGATCGCCAGTTGCCTCATAATTAAT
>DIFC01000014.1 GCA_002418945.1 Deltaproteobacteria bacterium UBA5758
CAAAATTTATTTTGGACAGATGTGAGTGTAACCTAACAACTGCATGAAATCGTGCGGACCGTATTTTAGAATTTGAATCGCTCCCCTGGTCATGTTTCCTCAGGATTCGCAATATGTCCGGGGTGTCGCTGCCAGAATTGCCGCTATTCCTCACCCATTTGGGTGATTGTCTGCCTGAATACACTTTTTATATAATGTCAAGAAAGGTAGTTCACCGGGAATCGATCCTGTCTGAAAAAGGGGGACTGGATGATAAAAGAATCTGTTATTTCAGAGCTTTCATCGATACTGAGCAACAAGAGAATCGGAACAAGTCGAGAGATGCTTAAAGCATACTCATACGACGGGACAACGAACTGGATCTCGGAGCCTGATGTGGTCGTATTCCCATCAACCGCAGAAGAGATATCGGCTATCATGAAGATCGCAAATACAGAAAGGATCCCGGTCACACCAAGAGGGGCAGGCACGTGCCTTAGCGGCGGTCCTGTCCCTATTAAGCATGGGATCATTCTCTGTACAATCAATATGAAGGACATCCTTGACATCAAAAAAGAAGACTGGACCGTCACCGTAGAGCCGGGTGTAGTGCTTATGGACTTGAACACGGTTCTTGGCAGGGATGGGTTCTTTTTCCCGCCTGATCCTCAAAGTTTTCTCAGTGCAACCATAGGGGGTATGATCGCTGAAAACGCCGGTGGTCCAGCATGTCTCAAATACGGAGTGACCAGGCAGTATGTCCTCGGCCTGCAAGTTGTGCTGCCAACCGGCGAAATTATCCATCTTGGCAAAAAGAATTATGGAACCCCCGGCTATAACCTCGCTGATATCATTATCGGCTCTGAAGGGACACTGGGAATAGTGACAAAGGCGGAATTAAAGATCCTTCCCGTCCCACAAGCCAGAAAGACCATTCTCGGCGTGTACGACGACGTTGCCCTGGCCGGCGAAAACGTGTACAGGATTCTTGAGAACGGCATCATCCCCGGAAAGATCGAGCTACTTGACAATTGGGTAATCAACAAGTTTGAAGATATGATGCACATCGGACTGCCCCGCCAGGCAGACGCGGTCTTGCTCTTCGAAGTAGACGGCACACCCGAGGCTGTTGAGACCGAGGCGAGGGGGATAAATGAAATAGCGAAAAGATACGGTACCCGGGAGGTCAGAATCGCAGCGGATGCCGATGAAGCAAACAAATACTGGATGGGGAGGCGTGCGGGGTTTGCGGCGGTATTCGGCGCTGCAAAGACCGTTATGGCAGAAGATGTGACGGTGCCACGGGGGAGCATACCGGACCTGATACAGAACTGCAAAGAGATAGCCAACAGATACGAAGTCGAAATAGTTATTCTTGGCCATGCCGGCGATGGGAACCTCCATCCCTCCATTCTTACGGATGCCGACGACAGGCAGCACTATGAGCGGGCCGAGAAGGCCATGGATGAGATATTCTCCTGTGCCATCAGGTTGGGTGGAGTGATTTCGGGCGAACATGGGATCGGGCTTGAGAAGCAGAGGTATTTAAAGAGAGGCATCGAACCTGCCGTTATAGACATAATGAAGAACATAAAGGCGATCTTCGACCCGAACAACATCATGAACCCCGGCAAGATCTGGGAATAGACCGGTCTTATTTCACGTCGTGGGCCGTGGCCCATACAGCCGCCTGCGTTCGATCGGTAACGGCAAGTTTGGTGAAGATACTTTTGACATGCGTTTTCACGGTATCGCGGCTAATCAGGAGGATGTCGGCAATCTCTTTGTTGGAAAAACCCCGCGTAATGAGTTTGAGGATCTCCTTTTCCCGAATGGTAAGGGCTATCTCTTGTTCGCCCTTGGAGATTTCTTGTCTATCCGCGTCTCCTGCCGCGTTGAGTTGCCTTACCGTTTCTTCGAGGGATTCGATGTATTTTCTACGCAGCCTGTCGTCTCTTTTCTTTTCCGTGAGTGGTATAAGGATCTCGAAGACGTGTTTGACCGAACCATCGCGATCGAATATAGGATATGCCTTGACCTCAGCATGCCGGCGCTCCTTATTGGGAAGGTCGAGCCATCTTTCCATGATGCAGGGTTCTTTCGTATCGGAAACGATCCTCAGGAGGCAGACAGGGCATGGTGTCGTTCGCCTGCGCCATACCTCATAACAGGGTTTTCCTATCATTTCACTTAAAGGTTTATCAACCAGAGCGGCCATGACCCTGTTTGACCAGAGAACCGTATAGTCCTTGTTGAGTATGTTGACGGCGATGTCCGGTGCGTTCTCGAAGACTGCTTTAAAAAGATTCAATGAAGTATCAAAGGAAAGATCCATTTTCTTTCCCATGCCAGGTTTCTTTATGCTCCCTGATGAGAATCTGTTCCGGGAAAAAAGTTCTCAAAAAGTTCTCAAAAAAAGTTGTTGATACTCTCATCACATAGAGGGGAGGAGGCTTCCCGGCAAACTTCATAAGGGAAAACGGGACGCCTCCAATGTTGTCAGGGCAATCTCTCTTTGCTAAAGAATCCCCGGTCTTCAGGTATGTGGAGTGCCAACTCCTGTCTGCTGTTTAGCGGTTTGCTACTTAGCGACCCTGGCTTTCAACTTTTTGCCTGCTGAGAACTTGACGACCTTCTTTGCAGGTATCTTGATCTCTTTACCGGTCTGCGGGTTTCTGCCCTTCCTCGCCTTTCTCTGAGAAACGGAGAAGGTTCCGAAGCCCACCACTGCGACCTTGCCGCCCTTCTTCAGCGTTGCACCGACAGAGTCAATGACGGTGTTCAGCGCCTTCTCTGCACTTGCCTTCGATATCTTCGTTTCCTTAACTATCGCGTCAATCAGATCGCCTTTGTTCATGAAAAGTCCTCCTGTGACTGTTTTTTCTTATATGATACTCGGAATGCAGGCGATTGCAAGAAAAAAGAAGAGTTATACATCTGATATTTCGCTTTGGCAATCCGCTTCTGCTAGATGGAGTGTCCGGTTTGAATCATAACACGTGGCCGACTTCATCGGAATACGCAAATAAAGCAAAGAAATAACAAGAGACAACGCCAATTTTTGACATTTAAACAGGGAAAGGAAGTTTATGCAGTAATCAAAGCCTCCAACGTGATGGTAGCTATTGACCAGATATGCGGCGCAAGCCCTTGGGTTCAACCATGAGGTCAAGCCGAATCATAACATCATAATAATAGTATTATTTATATTGATTTAAATGGTATACTTTATGTAATGCCCGAGTACGGAATCCATTACATGAGCAGCAACAATGTCATATATTCCTGCAAATATAATGTTGTATGGTGTCCGAAGTATCGAAGACCCGTGCTTACCGAACCGGTAGCTGCCTGCCTGAAGGACGTTATACAGAATACATGTAACAAATTCGAGCGTGAGATGATCAACGTGGAGATCATGCCGGACCATATATATCTGCTCGTTGAAGTGTACCCTCAGTTCGGCATCCACAGGCTGGTGAAAAACATAAAAGGACTATCCTCACGGATACTCCGCGACGAGTTCAGACGGCTCCGCTCACGTCTTTCCACCCTGTGGTCGAACAGTTATTTTGTCTCCACCGTGGGCGGCGCTCCCCTGGAGATTGTCAAACAGTATATCGAACAACAAAAATACTCATGAAGAGAGCGAAGACCAATTCCTTCATCCTCGAACTACCCATTTCGGTAACACCAAAAGACGAGCATACCCTCCTTGCCCGGTTTGAAGCGGGAAGGAAGCTCTACAACGCTGTCCTGGGTGGTTCCCTCATCCGTCAGAAACGCATGAGGGAACCAAAGGCATGGCAGGCGGCACGCGCCATACCGATCCCTGCGGGAAAAGAGGGCAAGGCTGTCCACCAGGAGCGATCACTCACGTTCCATGCCGTCTGCGACGAATACCGCTTCACCAGTGCCGACCTTTCCTCCTTCGACACTCATTGTAAAAATAGTGCGAACTATGATGACCGCCTCGGCGCCCATGAGACCCAGAAGATCGCCGAGCGGGCCTTCTTTGCGGCAGAACAGTACGGCTACGGTAAAAGGGGCAGACCGCGGTTCAAAGGCAAAAGCAGACCCCTCCACTCCATAGGATCGAAGACAAACGCAGCCGGCATCCGGTGGAAAGCTGCCACGGGACATGTCGAGTGGCACAATCTTACGCTCCCTGCAATCATTGCCCCTGAAGGCAAAGATGCCTGGCAGACGGAAGCCCTTGCCCGAAATACAAAATACTGCCGCGCCCTCTGGAGGAACCTGAACGGAAAAAGACGCTGGTATGTCCATCTCATCCAGGAAGGAACCTCTCCCCGCAGACATGCCGGCGTTGCTCACGGTACCGTCGGTCTCGACATCGGCCCTTCCACGGTAGCGATTATGAGCAATGCCACCGGGGAACTCGTACAGTTCTGCCCGTCCATAAAACAGCCATGGAAAACCATAAGGACACTGCAAAGAAAACTCGACCGGTCAAGAAGGGCGACCAATCCCGTCTGTTACAACACCGATGGCACATGGAAAAAAAGGAAGAGGCAGACCGTATTCTCGAAGAAGTACGGGAAGACCCTTACCCTGATTGCCGAAGCGGAGCGGAAGCTTACCGCCGAGCGCAAGAGAAGTCATGGCGAGCTTGCCAATACGATAATATCTCACGGCAATATTATAAAGGCGGAAAAACTGTCCTATCGCTCCTTTCAGAAGAACTTTGGCCGGAGCGCGAAGGTAACTGCCCCAGCTTCGTTCATCAAGACCCTAACCCGCAAGGCTGAGAGCGCCGGCGGGCTCTTTGTCTCACTGGATACGAAGGGGCTCAAGCTTTCGCAATACGACCATATAACCTGGGAATATGTCAAGAAACCCTTGAGTCAGAGATGGCATGTTCTCGAGAACAACGGAACACTGGTGCAACGGGACACCTAATCTGCCTTCCTTGCGAGATGCGTCATCAACAACAAGCACCATCCATCCCGCATAGCTTCTATGTGGGCGGCTGCGGAACCGCTGCTGAGACGGTCGGGGTGGTGTGTAGATCAACCTGCGAGCGGGTGCGCGACAGCGTTCCTCACGGTAACTCCGTCGGAGTGGGTCGGCTGTCGAAAAGGGCTTGCTCTCGGTCATGGCCCGGATGGTGTAGCGTGAAACGCGAGAGCCGGGAGACCCTGACAGGTCTGCCCTTAGAACCCCCTGGCTTTAGCCGTGGGGAGGTTCAGTAATTCCTTCTCATCTTTATTAAGGAAAAGAGGTAGTAGCATGTCACAGGAGATGATGAATACAAAGGAAGTTGCTCAATATCTCGGAATCCACGAGAAACAAGTTTATATCCTGATTAAGGCACAACGGATTCCGGCTACCAGAATTACAGGAAAATGGGTGTTTCCGAAGCATCTTATCGATGAATGGATTGCATCAAATGTAAAGAGTGGATTTGGCGAAGCAAGGGAAAAGAGCAGACAAGTAAGCGGTGCCCTCCTCTGTGCTGGAAGTAATGACCTTGCATTGGACAGTCTATTGACTCAAATGAGAGAGATCTATCCCGAATATTATTTTTTTTCGATCGTAACGGGAAGCACGGATGGTCTTAAAGCCCTTAATCTGGGTTATGCAGACGTGGCATGGTCTCATCTGCTTGATCCCGAAACAGGAGAGTACAATATTCCCTATCTCCCCGTGTACCTGCCCAATGTAAAGCCTGTAGTAGTCAACCTGTATCATCGCAAGGTGGGTTTTATTACGGCAGCTGGCAATCCCCTGCAAATCAAAGGCTTCGAGGATTTAGCGCGAAAAGATGTAAGAATAGTAAACCGCCAGAAGGGTTCGGGCATCAGGGTTCTTTTTGACTACCATTTAAAACAGCATGCAATACCTGCCACCAAGGTTCATGGATATGGGCGGGAAGTGTGGAAACATATTGAGGTAGGTCTTTCAATACTTGCGAAAGAAGCTGACGTGGGTATAGCCGCCTCGGCTGTAGCCACAATGCTAGGCCTTCACTTTATCTCCATTACAGAAGAACGGTTCGACATGATTCTTCCTGAATCAACCTTTTTTAGCAAACCCGTACAGGCACTTATAACTACTTTGAGATCAAAGCCATTTCAGAAGAGAATGGCTGGTCTGGGCAGTTATCTTTTCAGCACTTCAGGGGATATTCTTTATCCTAAATGATGACTTTTGTTTTGCCAGCTGAGTGTCCTCCAACCTGGTGACCTCACCATGACAATAAGGGCTCCAAGGAGAAGTTTGCTCCATAGAAGACGCCATTTTATGCTGCCGCGTATGTAGGCGGAAATACATCCAAGCGCATGAGAACCGGTAAGTTTTGTGAGATAATCGTAACCCCTCAGTCTCGGTGACAAAAATACCTTGCGAGATAACCAGTTGCCTCATAATTAATTCTTA
>DIFC01000016.1 GCA_002418945.1 Deltaproteobacteria bacterium UBA5758
GCGGAATTGAAATCCTAACAGCAGGGTGACAGAAAGCGAGATGGAACATGGCTGATTTGGGACTTAAGATCAGAAAGGAGCGCAAAGGGCTTGGGTTGTCCCTCAAGGAGCTGGCCGAGAGGGTAAGGATCAGTACAATGACCCTTCATAGGATCGAGACAGGGAAGACGAGCCCTTCTGTTTTAGTACTTTCCCAGATAGCATCCCAGCTGAGGCAGCCGATCGACTACTTTTTCCAGGCAAAGGAGCCTAAGATGCTGATAGTCAATAAGGAAAAGCAGTCGGTCATCGAGTCCTCGGGCATGCAGTTGAGGGTAATCGCCCCCTTTGAGCTGACCGGCAAGAACGTTCTTATAAACCTGGGCGAGGCAACAGAAGGAAACTTCGTCGACCCTCATACTGAGGAGGGCCACACGCTTGTCTATGTACTCGAAGGGGATGCGGTTATCAAACATGACGGGGTCGAACATTACCTTACGGAAGGTGATGTCCTTTACTATGATGCGCGGTACAGCCACTCTGTGAAGGTGGTCGGCAAGAGACACCGGTTTCTCAGTATCTTTTTCAAAGAAGGCGAAACGAATCACCGGCAGGGAGGCCCTGTAACCTGATAAAGCGCCCTACCTTCTCCACGCGAGGCGTTTTTCGAGCCATCGTGAAAGAGAGGTGAAGGCGTAGCAGATGATGAAGTAGATAACCGCTATAAAAAAGAATATCTCTGTGGGATATATGATCGTACGGTTGTTGATCTGCGTGGCCACATGGGTCAGCTCGGAAACGCCGACGATGAATGCCAGCGAAGTATCTTTGATCATCGAGACAAACTGATTGACGAATGACGGGATCATGTTGCGAAGTCCCTGGGGGAGCACGATATAGATCATGGCCTGCCAGGGGTGGAGCCCGGTGGAAAGCGCCGCCTCTGTCTGGCCTCGCGGGATGCCCTCAACGCCCGCCTTGACGATCTGCGACATGTACGCTGAAGTAAAAAGCGTCAGGGCCATGATCACGGTCCAGCTTTCGTTGACATTTCCTCCCATCATGGCAGGAAGCAGGAAATACATCCAGAAGATGACCATGAGAAGCGGCATGCCCCTGATGATGTTCAATATAACTGTCGAAAGGTACCGTACCGGCTTGTTGTGTGATATGCCCATCAGTCCGAGGAAAAGGCCGCCGATGAACGAAAGGATGCAGGAGATGACGGCAAGATAGAGTGTAAGGGCAATGCCGCCGAGGGCGCCGTGAGGGAACCGGCCTATGAAGAAATAGGTGATGTTGGTCCAGATAACGGTAAAATCAAAGCCTGTCTGCATACTAACGCGCCTTCATCGGGCTCAGCACTACCTTATCGTAGTACGTTACCATGAGTGTTATTATGATCGAGAGCACTACATATACCAGCGTTGCCGCGGTAAATGCCTCAAAACCCTTAAAGGTATAACTTTCGACCTGACGAGCCTGATAGGTAAGCTCCATGACACCAATCGTCATTGCAAGTGAGGAGTTTTTCGTCAGGTTCAGGAACTGGTTGATGAGCGGGGGTATGGTGATCCTTACGGCCTGAGGCAGGATGATATACTGCATGGAACGGACATAGGAAAATCCGGAGCTTCTGGCGGCCTCCAGCTGTTCCTTCGGGATAGAGCGGACGCCGGAGCGGATATCCTCTGCGATGAACGCCGAGGTATAGATCGTGAGCGCGATCACCGCGGCCCCGAACTCAAAGTTCGTTTTGTTCAACCAATCGTTTATCACCGTCGGCAGTATCTTGTACGAGCCAAAATACCAGAAAAATATCTGCACAAGGAGCGGGGTGTTCCTGAAGAATTCCAGGTAGCCGTGGGCGAACCACCTGACGGGCTTCACGTTGCTCATGCGCATCATGGCAATGACCAGACCGAGCAGGAACGAGAAGACGATCGCCACCAGCGAGAGTTGAATGGTGGTATAGAGCCCTGACAGCAGCCATTCAAAATACTTGCCGGAGGTGACAACGGACCAGTCGAACTGATACTTAAACAAGAGTGTCAGACCCCTTTAATGACAGAATGCAACGGGGAACCGGAGATCCGGCGCAGCAGGGGGTGAGCTCCCTCTCCGCTTCTCCCTTTCCCCGTTTCCCCCTTTCTTACTTGCCCGCGGTGATCTTGAAAGTGCCCCTCTGCAGCGGTGTTGTGGAGTTCGGGCCGAACCATTTCTCAAAGATCCTTTTCGCCTCCCCGCTCTTCTCCATCTCAAGGAGGGTCTTGTTCACGAAATCAACGAGGCCTTTTTCACCCTTCTTTATGCCGAGACCGTAGGGCTCATCAGAGATCTGGATATCGGGGATCTCGTACTGCTCCTTGTTCGGCGCCTTGCCGAGAAGATTTGCCAGGATCGATTCATCGGTCGTTACGGCAAAGACCTTGCCCTGCTGAAGCGCGAGCAATGCCTGCGGGTAGTCGTCGAAGGAAAGGATCGTTGCCTTCGGCAGCGCCTTTGCCGCGTTCTGCTCCGAGGTCGAGCCTTTTGCCGTCCCGATCCTCTTACCGTCGAGGTCTGCAAGGCTCTTCACCGTTCCTTTTTTGACGATGAATTTCTGTCCTGTGAAAAAATAGGTGTAACTGAAGTCGATCTGCTTTGCACGCTCGGCGGTCTTCGTCATCGTTGCGGCAATGATATCGATATTTCCTTCGACGAGTTGGGGCATGCGGCTCGCTGAGGTAACCGGTTTGAGCTGCAGTTTGACGCCGAGCTTATCGGCAATTGCCTTTACAAAATCGACATCATACCCGACGATCTCCCTCGTCTTCTCATCGACGAAGCCGAATCCGGGCGTTGAGTCCTTTACCCCCGCGATGAGAGCGCCTCTCTTTTTGATCGTATCAAGCCTGTCCTGCGCGGACAGGGTACCGCAAAGGCCTGCTACAAACACCAATGCTACAAACACCACAACAAATCTTTTCATACCCTTTCCTCCTTAATGTAAAAATTAATGCATTGGCGAGAGGACCTCCTTCAGGAACTGCTGCGCCCTCTCATGTTTTGGATTTTTGAAAAATTCATCAGGCGCTGCCTCTTCGAGGATCCGGCCTTCATCCATAAAGACCACCCTGTCGGAGACCTCGCTCGCGAAGCCCATCTCGTGGGTTACCACGATCATCGTCATGCCCGACTGGGCCAGGTCTTTCATGACAAGGAGAACCTCACCGATCATCTCCGGATCAAGGGCCGACGTCGGTTCGTCAAAGAGCATGATCCTCGGCTTCATGGCCAGCGCGCGCGCGATGGCGACCCGCTGCTGTTGCCCTCCTGAGAGCTGAGTGGGGTATGCATCGCGCTTTTCAGCGAGCCCTACCCGTTCGAGGAGAGCCGTAGCCTGGCCTTCCGCCTCGCTTTTGCCTATCTTACGGATCTTGATGGGGGCGAGGGTAATATTCCTCATGACGGAAAGGTGGGGGTACAGGTTAAACTGCTGGAACACAAAGCCTATCTCGGCCCTGAGCTTATTGATATCCGCCTTGCTGTCGGAAAGGTCCATGCCGTCAACAATGAGCGTTCCCTCGTTGATCGGTTCCAGCTTGTTTATGGTTCGTATCAGTGTCGACTTTCCTGATCCGGAGGGACCGCATACTACCAGAACCTCCCCCTGGTTCACATGGAGATTGATGTCATTGAGAACGTGAAGGTCTTTGAACCACTTGTGTACCCCTTTAAAGGTAATCACCGCAACTCCTTATTTTAGCCCATGGATGGTTCTTTTTATCCCGCGCACGACCCACAAATCGCTACATTATATAAAAATCCCTTTTAATAAACAATGATTTTCACTGATCTGGCGTGTAAAAAGGGTTTAAGAGGCCAAGGATCCAAGGGGTCGGAAAGTTTAACAGAGGGTCAATATACCCCTTATGTCGTCGAAAATGAACGTTGCCTGTACCTTTTCAAAACCATCTTTCGCCGTCCTTCCTGTAAGAACCCCTGCGGTTCTCATGTTCAGCGCCCTGCCGGCAATGATATCTGTGGGATGGTCTCCCACCACCATTACGTCATCAGGTTGGAGCCGGAGTTCCCGAAGGGCCTCTACGACATGAAGGGGGCTGGGCTTGACATATCTCGTGCCTTCCCGGGTCACGATGGAATCTGCGTAATCCCTGACGTCAGGAAACACCTCTTCGACTGCATCCGTGCAGCTTCTCGTAATTACCCCTATTGATATACCCCTGTTTTTCAGGCATTGGAGGACCTCCCGCGTGTAGTGGAATACGCCTTTCCCTTTCGATGCCTCTACTTCGAGGTCCCGCAGCCTTGCGTATGCCTCTTCCTTGAACCGTGCGTTTTTATCGTCAAGGATACGCTCTATTTCATTGATCATTTCAAGGATATAGTGGCTTTTGAGCGAGAGGATCACGTTCTCGGCTACATAGCGCCGGGCTATCGCTTCTACCTCCGCCCTCAAAAGATCGAAGTCCAGCGTTAATTCAGTTAACGTTCCGTCAAAATCGAAGATCACACCCTTGAACATTTACCGGGGCTCACGTCGCCCCCTCCACGGGCAAAGCCACACCCACTTCGTGGGTACCCGGCCTCCCCCTCTCGCCCAAGAATGGGCTATAAAATAAACAAAATGAACTATAAAATAAACAAAAAGGTGAGGGGCAAAGAATATCTTCTGATCTCTTAACCTCTCACCTTCCTGATTTATACCAAGTCAATCCGTTTCGCGGAAATAATGTTCGGCAGGGACTGCACCTCCCGGACCACGTTATCCTCGATCTCTTTATCAAGGTCCAGAAGCGATATAGCGAGCCCCCCCGGGGCCTCCCGTCCAAAGTGCATGCCGGCTATGTTGATCCCCCGTATGAAGAAGACATTTCCAATGCTTGCGATAACGCCGGGCTTATCATAATTGTAGACGAACAGCATGTGCCCCTTGAGATCTGCCTCAAGAAAGATATTATTAATCTTTATCAACCGCGGCTCCTTCTTGCCGAAGAGCGTGCCCTGCACTGTGTTCTGATTCTTTTCGCCTTTTACCGTAATGGCGAGGAGTGACATGAAGTCTTCATGTTCTTTTGACTTTGTTTCGATAATCTTTACGCCGCGGCCTTTTGCAATAAGCGGCGCGTTCACGTAGTTCACCCCCTCCATCTGCTGGGCAAGGATGTTCTTCACGATCCCCTGTGTCAGGATCTTCGTTTCAACCTCCGATATGGCCCCCATATACTGGATCTGGATCTCCTGGATGGGGAATTCCGTGATTGCCGAAACGATGTTCGCACAATTCTCTGAAAGCTTCAGGTAGGGTGTTATCTGCCGGGCAATCTCGAGCGACACTGACGGTGCATTGACGCTGTTTTTAATGACATTATTCTTGAAAAAATCTACGACCTGATTGGCGATGTCAACGGCGACCTTATCCTGCGCCTCCTTTGTGGATGCACCGAGATGAGGGGTGCAGACGGTCTTTTCGGAAAGGACGAGGGGATTGTCTGCCGGCGGCGGCTCCTGGTCGAATACATCGAGCGCCGCGAATCCCACGTGCCCGCTCTCAAGGGCCTCAAGAAGGTCTTTTTCGTTGACAATAGGCCCCCGCGCCACATTGACTATGATGACGCCTTTTTTCATCTTCGCGATAGCAGCTTTGTTGATCAGTCCTCTTGTCTCCTTTACCAGCGGCAGATGGATGGCAATGAAATCGCTCTCTTTCAGGAGCGTATCAAGATCGACGAGCCTTATCCCCTTGCTCTCCGCAAACTCTTTCGAGACATAGAGGTCGTAGGCGATCACCCGCATTCCCAGGGCCAGGGCCTTTTCTGCCACGAGGGAACCGATATTGCCTATACCTATGACGCCGAGGGTCTTCTCATAGACCTCAATGCCCATGAGGGCTTTCTTCTCCCACTTTCCCTGCTTCATCGACCTGTCTGCATAGGCGACCCTGCGCGCTGCTGCAAATATAAGGGCAATGCTGTGCTCTGCCGCGGCAAGGGCATTCCCCTGGGGCGTGTTCATAACAATAATGCCCTTTTCTGTGGCAGCCGCCACATCAACGTTGTCAACGCCTATACCCGCCCTGCCAATGACGCGCAGTTTGTCCCCTTTTGCGATGATGTCTTTCGTTACCTTAGCGGCGCTCCTCACGATCAACGCATCATAGTCGCCGATAATGGATTGAAGCTCTTCGCCCTTCAATCCTGTCTTCACGTCAACGGCGAGGTTGTTTGTTTTCAGTATCTCGATAGCCTTGGCTGATAGTTCATCTGCGATGAGCACCTTTATGTTTTCTTTGACCATGAGGTCCCCCGTGTATGTTTTTTATGAATCCTTCAAGCACTCTACTGCTTTTGTTACACCTGCCCCCATCTGGAACTTGTGCCCCAGATCCCGCAACGTGAACTCAAGGGCAGAGACGGCGGTTATCACATCGTATTTATCTGCGTAACCGAGGGTTGCTATCCTGAAGATCTTTCCTTTCAATTGGTCCTGGCCGCCGGCGCCCGTAACGCCGTATTTTTTCCACATAGACTTGTAGATCGCCTGTCCGTCAATCCCTTCCGGGGCAACAATGGCAGTAACAGCCGGGCTCGGTGACTTTGCAAAAACCTTCAGTCCCAGCGCGACAGCCGCCTCGCGTGTCGCATTCGCGAGAGTGTCGATCCTTTTGTAGACATTCTCCAGGCCTTCTGCCTTGATCATCCGGAGCGCCTGCATAAGGCCGATGATAAGGGATATGGCCGGGGTAAAGTTGGTCTGGTTCTTCTGAAGATTGGCAAGCTCCTTTGTCCAGTTGAAATAGAACTTCGGGATCTTTGAGTTCTTGTTGAATCCCCACGCCTTGTCGCTGACACCGGCAAAGGCAAGTCCAGGCGGCAGCATGAGGGCCTTCTGCGACCCTGCGACAAGGATATCTATATTCCAGGCATCCTGCGGTAATTCAAAGACGCCTACCCCGGTAATGCCGTCGACGACCATGAGCGTGTTGGGATAGTTTTTGACAATCGCAGCAACCTCTTTCACGGGAAACTTTGCGCCCGTCGATGTCTCCGTGGCCTGCATATAGACCGCCTTTACCTCAGGATTTGCCTTGAGGGTCTTTTCCACAACGGCTGGGTCAAGAATGTCTCCCCAGGGAAGGTCGATATTAACCGCCTCAACTCCGTAGGCCTTGCAGATATTCGCCCACCTCTCGCCAAACTTACCGCTCCGGACGCATATAGCCTTGTCGCCCGGCGAGAGCATATTCGTAACCGCGCCTTCCATTGCGCCGGTGCCCGAGGATGCAAAGATAAGGACCTCGTTCTTCGTGCCGAAGAGATATTTCAGGTTGTCTCTCACCTCCTGAACGATCTCCTCGAAGAGGGGGTTCCTGTGATGGATAATCGGTTCGGCCATCTTCAAAAGCACTTCTGGTGGTATTGCCGTTGGTCCCGGCGCAAGCAGGTATCTCTTTTGCATTGTTATCCTCCTTAAAGGGGTAGGTTTTTTGCAAATATATTAAAGATTCCCAAGGGAAAGGTCAAGAGAAACATTTCACAATATGAGGATAGCCAAACATAAGACGTGAGGAAAAATTTATTCAATGTTTTGTGTTCAACGTTAAACGTTCTTTACTAACCATGAGCTATGTGCCATGAGCCGAATTATTTAACTTGAAATTGTTTGGCGTTTCGGATAATTTTCTATGCTACAATATTATAAGAGCAGGGACAATGATGTTTCAAATAAAAGAAGGGGATTCGATAATTCTTGCGAGCGAGTCTGCGCGGAGGGTGGATATCCTCCGGACGCTGGGCGTATCATTCGCCATCATACCGCCTGATATCGATGAAACGAGAAAGAAGGACGAGCCCCCGAAGGAATATGTCCTCAGGGTATCCCACGAAAAGGCACATAAGGTGGGAAGCCATTTTCCCGACAAGTGGGTTATCGCTGCCGATACGGTCGTTGTTTATAAGAACAGGATACTCGGCAAGCCAAGGAACGAACAAGAGGCATTCAACATGCTGAAAACGCTAAGCGGAAAGTGGCATAAGGTTATAACCGGTTTTTGCGTCCTTAACCTCTCCAAGAAGATCGCGTACCGTGACGCGGTGGAGACAAAAGTATTTGTCAGGGACCTCCATGACGAGGAGATAAAACGGTATATAAAAACGTCGGAGCCGCTGGACAAGGCCGGCTCTTATGCGGTGCAAGGCAGAGGCGGTTACATGGTGAAAGAGATAAAGGGATCTTACACAAACGTTGTGGGTCTCCCGATCTGTGAGATCGCGGAAGCCCTCCTCTCTTTAGGTATCCTTGCGTGAGATTAAAGCAGTTCCGAATATATGCAACAGGAATTGAACATTGTGTGAAAACACACCCTTCACTGAATCGGCCGGTTGAGCATGAGCGCCATTGAGGAATCCCTTAATGCGGTGAAGGATCGCATGGCGAATGCGTGCCGCCGTGCCGGACGGCAGCCCGAAGAGGTGCGATTAATAGGGGTTACGAAAAAGGTCGGTACGGAGAAGATCAAGGCTGCCATTGCGTGCGGCCTCCGTGATTTTGGTGAAAATTACATCCAGGAGGCGCGTAAAAAGATAGAAGAGATAACCGGCGATGTATGCTGGCATATGATCGGGCATATACAGGCTAATAAGGTAAGGTACATCCCGAAACTTTTTCACTGCGTCCATTCCGTCGACAGGTGGGATATTGCTGAAGGGATCGAGCGACACGGAAAGCAGATAGATATACTCTTCGAGGTTAACGTTGCCGGAGAGGATTCCAAGCATGGCACAGGCGATTACGGCCTGCGGAGGATGCTCGAAAAGGCGATGACTCTCAGGCATGTGAGGCCGGTCGGGTTGATGACCATGGCGCCATTTGCCGATAACCCCGAAGAGGTACGGTGGGTGTTTGCCCGGTTACGGGAAATTCTGAACGAGATGAACGGCGAATTCGGGTTGACAATGAGAGAACTTTCGATGGGGATGTCTTCGGATTTTGAGGTGGCTATTGAAGAAGGAGCAACAATGGTGCGCATAGGCACCGCGATATTTGGTGAGCGATTATGAAACCATGGGGCGGCAGGTTTAAGGGGGAAACAGACCCTCTCCTTGAGGGGTTCAGTGCGTCCATCGGTTTTGACCGGGCGCTCTACCGGTACGATATTGAAGGAAGCAGGGCCCATGCGGAAATGCTCAACAGGATCGGCGTCCTGACAAAAGAAGAGATGAAAGATATTGGAACCGCGCTTAATGAGATACAGAAAGAGATAGAGATGGGTATATTCACTTTTTCCAACAGCCTTGAGGATATCCACATGCACATAGAGGCGCGCCTTATAGAAAAGACGGGCGACGCGGGGAAAAAGCTGCATACGGGCCGCAGCAGAAACGACCAGGTTTCGCTCGACATGAGAATGTACCTGAAGGACCAGCTAAAGCGTGTTGAGGAAGGCCTCATGGGGCTCCTCAAGGGCCTTGTGCAAAAGGCCGAAAAAGAAAAGACAACGATCATGCCGGGCTATACGCACATGCAGAAGGCGCAGATAGTTACCTTCTCGCATTACCTCATGGCGTATTATTATATGTTCAAAAGGGACCGGGAGCGGTTGAGAAACATCCTGCAAGGCACCGATGTCATGCCCCTGGGGAGCGGCGCCCTGGCGGGCTCCACGATGCCTCTTGACAGGGAGTTCGTAAGAAAAAGGCTTGGCTTTGCAAAGGTCTCAGAGAACAGCATGGATTCGGTCTCTGACAGGGATTTTGTCGTTGATGCGATCTACGGGGCCGCCATGGCCATGATGCACATGAGCAGGTTTTCGGAGGACCTCATTATCTTTTCGTCAAACGAGGTCGCGTTTGTGGCCCTGCCGGATTCTCTCTGTACAGGAAGCAGTTTGATGCCCCATAAGAAAAACCCTGACGCGCTGGAACTGGTGCGCGGCAAGGCCTCACGGGTTATCGGGGATCTCTTCAGCATCTTCACGATCCTGAAGGGTTTGCCGATGACGTATAACAGGGACCTCCAGGAAGATAAAGAGCCCATGTTCCACGCGATAGAGACGGTAAAAGAATCCCTCGCCGTGATGACGCTGTGTATGGCCGGGATGAAGACTGACAGAAAACGGATGGAGCGTGCGGTAAAGGAGAGCTTTATGCCTGCCGTTGAGATGGCGGAATATCTCACGATTAAAGGCGTCCCGTTCAGAGAGGCGCACGGTATTGTGGGAAGGCTTGTGCGTGATTGCGAGGAGAGGGGGAAGTTGTTCAAGGACCTGACGGTTACCATGCTGAAAAGATTTTCCCCGCTCTTTGAAAAAGACATCTTTGCGAGTATTGACCCGCAGGCCATCCTGAAAAACAGGAAGACGGAAGGGGCGGCTTCTTTTAAGGAAGTAGAGAGACAGATAAATGCTGAAAAGGTATATTGTAATCTTTAGCGTCATCTTGCTGATTACTGCTGCCGGTTGTGGCAAGAAAGGCGACCCCATGCCGAAGGTGCTCCCTTCGCCTGCGGGAATCAACGACCTCTCGGGGGCGGTGAAAGACGGGGTCCTTTTTCTCTCTTTCTCAAGCCCGGCGCTGAAGGCGGATACTGCGGAGACAAAAGACATCGCCGGCTTCAAAGTGCTGAAGACCTGCGGCTCCTGTATCGCGGGAACATTCGAGCCTTTCAAGGATATCCGTCTTGATGAACGCAAAGGGTACGCCCTCTATGACAACAGGATCTACGTTTACGACGAAGACCTCACGGGCGGGCTGCAGTATTCCTATAAGATACATCCATATACAAAACGGGGTACTGTCGGGGACCCATCGAACGTCTTTTCAATTAAATGGGAAACTCCGCCGGACCAGCCAAGGAACGTTTCAGCAAAGGAGGATGACGGGAGGGCGGAGCTCTCATGGTCAAGGGAGGAAGGGCTGCTCTATAACGTATATCGCTATGAAAACGGCGTTTACCCCCTTTTACCTCTGAATAAAATCCCTCTTTCGGTTACTCTCTACGTTGATTCCGGGCTTGAGAACGGAAAAAGATATCGTTATGCGGTTCGAAAGGTCAGGGTAAAAGGTGGAGTGCAATGGGAGGGCGAGGGCGTCGTGCTGGATGTCGTCCCAAAAGACAAAACACCCCCTACGGTACCTCTCGACATGAAGGCTGAGCGGAAGGGCAATACGGTTGTGATAAACTGGAAGGAACCCCCCGACAAGGACCTGGCAGGATATAATGTATACAGGATCGGGGCAGGTACAGCGAAAAAACTAAATACAGAGCTTACCAGGGATGCTTTGTATATCGACGCGGCAGTGCCTGACCTGCGATACGTTTCCTATTTTGTAACATCCGTTGATACATCGGGAAACGAAAGCGGGCAGTCGAGAGAGTTGATAGTGATCCTGAGAGAATAAGAGTGATCAGCGGGCAGGGAGAGAATGTGTGGGGAGTTGCATACTGACGAAAAGAGGCTTAGGATAGAAGATGCATTTTTTTGAACACAAGAGAGGCGAATTGTATTGTGAAAAGGTACCCGTGGCAGAGATTGCCGCCGCGGTCGGTACTCCCTGTTACGTATACAGCTACCGGACCCTCGAAAGGCATTTCTATGTCTTCAACAATGCATTCAGGAAGATACCTCATATCACATGCTATTCATGTAAAGCAAATGCGAATAGTGCGATCCTGAGGATGATCGCAAGATTCGGCGGCGGCGCCGATATAGTGTCCGGCGGAGAACTATACAGGGCGCTTCGTGCCGGGATACCCCCGAACAGGATAGTCTTTTCCGGTGTAGGCAAGACGGAGGAGGAACTGCGGTCTGCGATCAAGGCAGGCATCCTCATGATCAATATTGAGTCTGAGGGGGAGCTGCAGGCCGTCACGGAACTGGCGCGGACCTTAAAGAAGGTTGTGCCCGTGTCGATACGGGTGAACCCTGAGATTGACCCCAAGACCCACCCTTATATAACGACAGGGCTGAGAAAGAACAAGTTCGGTGTGCTGTGGAATGACGCCCGCAGGCTTTACAAGGCAATAAGAAAAGAGCGGCTCCTTGTGCCGGTTGGCATATCATCCCATATAGGGTCCCAGATACTTGAGCTTTCTCCCTTTGTTGATGCGGTACGGTCTTTGAAGTCGATGATCCGGCAACTGCACGATGATGGCACGTCCGTCCAGATGGTCGATATCGGCGGCGGGCTGGGAATAACCTACAAGGATGAACTGCCGCCGCACCCCGAAGACTTTGCCCTGGTGATGGAGAGGGAGCTGGAGGGAACGGGGCTTACGCTCATACTCGAGCCCGGAAGGGTGCTCGTAGGCAACAGTGGGATCTTTGTCACGAAGCTCCTGTATATAAAGACCATGCCGGGAAAGACCTTTTATATTGTCGATGGGGCAATGAATGACCTTGTGCGGCCCGCCCTCTATGATGCATACCACGAAATAATCCCCGTCAAAGAAGGCAAAGGCGATGCCGTGACGGTGGATGTCGTTGGCCCCGTCTGTGAATCCGGTGATTTTATCGCGAAAGGCCGGACAATAGAATCACTCAAAAAGGGAGATCTCCTTGCCGTCCTCGGCGCCGGCGCATACGGTTTTTCCATGTCTTCGAACTACAACGCCAGGAGGCGGGTTGCCGAGATACTCGTAAAAGACAAAGAATTTTATATTATAAGGAAGAGAGAGTCCTTCAGGGACCTTGTTAGGAATGAGTCTGTACCACACTTTCTGGAGGTATGAAACAGTGGCTGAGTTAGAATTTTACAAAATGAGCGCCAGCGGCAATGATTTTATCCTTATCGATAACCGTGACGGCAAAGCTTACAAGAAATTTAGGAATATTTCAGAATTTGTGAAAAAGGTAAGCAGGCAGCATCATTCAGTCGGCGCCGATGGTGTCATACTGATCGAAGATGCAAGGGAGAGTAACGATTTCAGCTGGAGGTTTTTTAACGCCGACGGCTCAGAGGCAGAGATGTGCGGCAACGGCGGACGATGCGCAGCGCGTTTTGCAAAAATGCAAGGCATTGCCGGAGAGAAAATGGCCTTTGAAACAATCGCCGGCATCATTAAGGCAGAGGTAAACGGCGCGAAGGTGAAGCTTCAGCTTACCACCCCCAAGGAACTGAAGCTCGATTATCCGGTCAAGCTTGAAGACAAAGAAATTTTCATTAACAGCGTCGATACGGGAGTGCCCCACGCGGTGCTTGTGGTGAAGGATATTGATTACATCTCGGTAAACGAGCTTGGGAGCTCAATACGATACCACAAAATGTTCGGCAAGAAAGGGACAAATGTGAACTTTGTTGAGATTATCGACAGGGGAAACGTAAAGCTGAGGACCTATGAGAGGGGCGTCGAGGGGGAGACCTATGCCTGCGGCACAGGAGCGGTTGCCTCCGTGGTTATCCTGACAAGGAAGTCCCAGGTGGAAAGCCCTGTCAATGTGCATACCCGTGGCGGAGAGATTTTGAAGATCTATATAAACGAAGAGGTCTATCTCGAGGGCGATGCAAAGGTCATATTCGTAGGCAAGCTGCACGAAGAGGCATTGAGGTGAAAAGACAGCTTTCAGGAAAGCCGATAACCGATCGCTAAGGGCGAGATTGTCGGAAAGGAGCCAATATGGACTTAAAAGGTGTATTCACAGCGATGGCAACACCTTTCAAAAATGAAAAGGTGGACGAAGATGCGTTGAAAAGCCTTATCGAGTTTCAGCTGCAAGGGGGCGTTGACGGACTTGTGCCATGCGGAACGACAGGGGAAGCGCCTACGCTTTCTTACGAAGAACACGAAAAGGTGATTGAGCTGACGGTGAAGTACGCCAGGGGCACGGTCCCTGTTATAGCAGGAACAGGCTCAAACAGCACGAAAGAGGCAATAGAGCTGACAGAGGGCGCGAAAAGGCTCGGAGCCGACGCCTGTCTTCTCACAACGCCTTATTACAACAAACCTACGCAGGAGGGCCTTTACCGTCATTACAAAGAGATCGCGGAGGCAGTGGATATACCGCTTGTGCTTTACAACATACCGGGCAGAACGGGCATCAACATGACCCCGGAAACGATCGCGAGGATTGCCGAGATTCCTAATATTGTCGGCATCAAGGAGGCATCAGGGTCCCTTTCCCAGGTCTCCGAGATATACAGGCTAACGGGCGGCAATTTCACGATACTCTCAGGCGATGACAATATCTTCCTGCCGATGATGAGCGTTGGCGCAGTCGGCGTCATATCGGTCATCTCAAACATCATGCCGAAAGAATTGAAAGCGCTTTACAAGGCCTTTATGGAAGAAAAGGATATCGTGAAGGCGCGAGACCTGCACACAAGGCTTATGCCGCTTTTCCAGGGGATGTTCATCGAGACGAACCCGATCCCGGTCAAAGAGGCCCTCTATTATATGGGTATGGTAGAGAGAGAATTGAGGCTGCCGTTGTGCCCGCTCTCAGAGGGGAACAGCAAATACCTGAAAGGATTATTGGGGGAATACGGACTGTTGAGAAGAGGGTAGAGAAACAGCTCGCGGCCCATAGCTCATGGCCGGCAAAGGAAGGTTGAAGCAAGTGTGAGCTGTCAGCTATGAACTATAAGCCATTACAGGGAGAACGATATGATCAAACTCGCGATAACCGGCGTGGGCGGAAAGATGGGCAGCGCCATATTGAAGCTCGCTGCAGGCGATAGGGACTTTCAGATCACGGCAGCTCTCGAAAAAAAGGGGCACCCGATGGTGGGGCGGCCTGCAGGCCCTATCGACAGAGATGCCACGGGCAGCCTGACCATTACCGATGATATGACCCAGGCGATCGACGCTTGCGACGTGATCATTGACTTTACAGAGCCAGGCACAACAATGGATAATTTTCATCTTGCAAGAGAAAAGCGGAAGTGTATTGTCATAGGCACAACAGGATTGCCGGAGGATGCCCTCAATCAGATCAGAAGCACGGTTGATGCGAAGACCGTCATATCGCCCAACATGAGCGTAGGCATGAATCTTATGTTCGATATCGTTGACAGGGTATCGAAGATACTTCAGGATGGCTATGACGTTGAGATTGTCGAGATGCACCATCGCTGGAAAAAGGATGCGCCAAGCGGGACGGCGATGCGGCTAAAGGATATTGTAAAGGGTGCCCAGCCAGGAAGGCAATGGGAGGAGATTTACGGAAGGAAAGGATTGACCGGCGAAAGAAAAAGCAAAGAGATCGCCGTCCTCGGCTTGAGGGGCGGCGATATCGTCGGCGAACACACTGTGATGTATGCCGGGATCGGCGAACGGCTTGAGATTACCCACAGGGCCTATTCCCGTGATAATTTTGCGCTGGGGGCATTGATGGCTGCCAAGTGGATCGTCCGTCAACCACCCGGGATTTACGGAATGAAGGACGTGCTGGGGCTATAGCTTGTTAATTTTTTCTTTTAATAGTTTTATTTCCGGTAAAAAATTGTAAAACACCGCAATATCCTTGATAATAATTTCTCTTGCAAAACACCCTGTTAATTGTTACATATATTTAAAATCGAAGAGGAAATCTTTAAAAGGAACAGAAAAATGGCGAAATATTCAAAGATCCCTGAAGCTACCATAAGGCGTCTCTCAAATTATCTGAAATGCCTCGGGGACCTGGAAACAAAGAACGAAAAGGTTGCATCAAGCGCGCTTATAGCAAACATCTGTAATGTCAACGCGGCGCAAGTGAGAAAAGATTTTGCGTATTTTGGTGAATTCGGCATCAGGGGTATGGGTTACAATGTAAAAGAACTGAAGAGACATATCAAAGAGATACTCGGGATCAACAGGGAGTGGAGAATTGCGGTAGTCGGCATCGGAAACATGGGGAGCGCACTGCTTGTTTATAAGGATTTTCTGAAACAGAATTACAAGATAGTGGCCGCCTTTGATGTCCAGCCTGAGAGGGTCATCGGGCATATATCTGAAAGGGTGGGAAGGCCCGTTGAGATCCTCCATGTTGAAAGGTTGAAAGAGGTGGTGAAGGCAAGAAATATAGAGATAGGGATCATTACAACGCCCCCCACGGAGGCGCAAAAGGTAGCGGATTGGCTTGTTGATGCAAACATCAAGGGCATCCTTAACCTTTCACCTTCACCCGTCAGAACCCCTGAGCATGTGAAGCTCCGCAACCTCTTCTTCACGTCTGCCCTTGACAATCTCGTATATTACCTTTCTAATTAGGGCCGGCCATGTGGAAAATCATCGGCAACATAATAGAGATGTGCATCTATTCCGCCGTGTATATGGTTATTGCCCTGGTGGCGTTGAAGATCGTCGGCGCTACATTCTCGACCGATTTTGAGAAAAAGATAACAGAAGAGGGTAACGCAGGCCTTGCGATAATCTGCGGTTGCCTTTTTTTAAGCATCGCGATCCTCCTCTCCACAGTTGTAAGATAGTGAAAACACTTTTTATAACCGGAACAGATACGGGAATCGGCAAAACGGTTGTCTCAATGTGCTTATGCGCCTATCTCTCGCTGCGACGAGGTATGAACGTCGGAGTTATGAAGCCCTTTGAAAGCGGTCTGACAGAAGGGGGGCAGGAGGCGAGATCGCGAGATTCGGTTTTATTGAGAGAGGCGTCAGGAAGCACCGACAGCCTGAAGAAGATCAACCCTTACGCCTTTGAGGCGCCCCTCGCGCCTGAAGTTGCCGCAGAACTGGAACATCGCGTGATTGACCTCGACAACATTGACAGGATATACAGGGATCTTTCGGGAGCGCACGATGTTGTCGTTATTGAAGGCGCCGGCGGGGTTATGGTGCCTATTAAAAAAGATTTCTTCTATGCTGACCTTATCAGGCGATGGGATGCGCCGGTCATCGCCGTGTCGAAGCTTGGCCTTGGGGCCATAAACCACACCCTCCTGACGACACGCTTCCTGGAATCACAGGGCATAAACATAGCCGGCGTGATCCTGAATAACGCAGGCAATGAGGCCGGTATCGCCTCGCAGACAAATCCAGGCGTGTTGAAGCGGTACCTCCGGGCCCCATTTCTCGGTGTGCTCCCATATCTGGCGGATGTTACGAAAAAAGAGATCGACAGAGAACGCCTTGCCGGAGCCTTTGAACAGAACATTGACGTTGCCGCCATCCTGAAGTTTCTCTGACCCGCAGCGCGGAACACGCAGCAGTATTACCGTATATTTGGTATTATATCCTTAAAATATTTTTCGGACCTTTCAATTACGTCCATCTCCACACAATAGGCCAGCCGGAAATAACCGGGCTTACCGAAGCCTATCCCGGGAACGGCCAGGATTTGGTGTTGCTGAAGGGTCCTCACGAACTGGATGTCGTCAGGTATCGGAGATTCCGGGAATATGTAGAATGCCCCAAGGGGTTTCGTCACATTGAATCCGGATTCGACAAGGATCCTGTAAATGGCGTCCCTTTTTCGCTGGTAATCCATAATGTCTACGCTGTTTCTCTGGAACTTTTGAACGAGCCTCTGCATAAGCGCCGGGGCATTGATGAAGCCGAGTATCCTGTTTGCGAATATCATGGCGTCCAGAAGGGGCCGCAGATTCTTTATGTGAGGAGACGCTGCGATGTGACCTATCCGCTCGCCGGGAAGGGCAAGATCTTTTGAGTGGCACGTGATGACGAGCGTATCTTCGTAAATATTGAACAGGTCGGGCAGGACAGTGCCATTATAGATGATCTTCCTGTACGCCTCATCGGCGAGGATGAATATCCTCTGCCCCTTTTCCCTCCGTTTCCTGAGAAGCTCAGCGAGATCTTTCAGTTCTTTTTCGTTATAAACAACGCCTGTCGGATTGTGCGGCGAATTAATGATGATCGCCTTGGTCTTCCTGTTTATCGCCTTTTCGATCTTCTCAATGTCTAAGTGAAAGTCTTCCTGAGTATCGACGAGCCTTATCGATCCGCCGTGATTTTCTATATAGAACCGGAATTCCACGAAGAACGGATTGGGAACGATCACCTCGTTGCCCGGATCGAGGAGGGCCTTCAGCGCGACGTTGATGCCTCCGGCAGCTCCGACGGTCATGATGATGTGGTCTTTCGTGAAGGGCAGACTCGACCTTTCTTCGTAGAATTTTGCTATATCCGCCCTCACCTCTTCGTAGCCGCTGTTCGTCATGTAGCGGTGCATCCCCTTTATCTTTGAAGAGGCGATATGTACCAGTTCTTCTTTCAGCTTATCAGGCGGCTCCGCGACGGGGTTGCCGAGGGTAAAGTCGAGTATGTTCTCCGGACCCAACTGTTTTTTCAGTTTTTCCCCTTCCTCGAACATTGCCCTTATCCACGAGGAGTCTTTCATCGATTTGCTGATACTTTTTGAAATGCCCATCTTTCACCTCTTAATGAATTTTTTCCCGATCCGGATGAATCCGTCCCTGCTTTTAAGAATAGTCTCAAAGGGGACGCAGTAAGCTATCCTGAAGTATCCCTTTTTTCCAAAACCCCTCCCCGGCACTACCATGATCCGTTCTTCCCGCTGTAGCGTCCTGATAAACTCGAGCTCATCGGGGATCGGGGATTTTGGGAACATATAGAATGCGCCCATCGGCTTCACGCATTCAAAGCCTGCCTCCATGAGTATTTCGTAGAGGGCATCCCGCTTTTTCTGGTAGTCTTCTATGCTGACGGAAGTCCTCTGAAATTTTCCCACGACCCTCTGGAAAAGCGCCGGCGCGTTGACAAAGCCGAGGGTCCTCATGGAGATCATGAGCGCAGAAACCAGGAGGTCGCGCTCCTTGATGCGTGGTGAAATGGCGATGTAGCCTATGCGCTCGCCGGGAAGGGCAAGGTCTTTTGAGTGGGACGTGACGGCCATGACAAGGTCATAGAGCCTGAACAGGTTCGGCAGTTTTATTCCATTATATACTATCTTCCGGTAGGCGTCGTCGGCTATGATGTAGATCTCCTGGCCTTCCCGCCTCTTCTGCTTCAGCAATCCGGCAAGCCCCTTCAGGCTCTTCTCGTTATAGACTGCGCCCGTGGGGTTATTAGGGCTGTTAAGAAGAACAACCTTTGTCTTTGCAGTGATCGCCCGCTCTATCTGGCCGATGTCAAGCTGGAAGTCCTCTTTTGACCTCACCAGCTTTATAACGCCACCGTGGTTTTCTATATAGTTCTTGAATTCCCAGAAGAAGGGAGATGGTACAAGCACCTCGTCTCCTTTGTTTAATATGCTTTTAAGGAGTATATTGAGCCCCCCGGCGCATCCTGTTGTCATGAAGATCTGGGAAGAATTGAACGGAAGCCCGTATAGTTCGTGAAGGTATTCAGCTATCTCTCTTCGTACATCCTCATACCCGCTGTTCGTCATATATCGGTGCATCCCCTTTTGAGGATGAGCGAGTGTGTCGGCAAGTGTTTTCTGGAGGTCTTCGGGAGGTTCGATATCGGGGTTGCCGAGAGAGAAGTCGTAGACGTTGTCTTCTCCGTATAGTTTTTTGATCTTGATCCCCTCCTCGAACATCCTGCGGGTCCAGCCTTCCTGGTCGGCGATCAGCTTGTGCAATCTTTTTGAAATGATCATGTGTCCTCCTGGCAATAAAAAAGCCATGGACAATCCCACGGCCAACAAACTAAAAAGCCATGGGCCTTTGCACCCATGGCTTTTGCTTTCTCAGAGCAAAGAGATCATGGGTGCAAGCCGGTAAAGTAGTAAAAGTAAAAGAATACATGCACGGGTGATCTCTGCATAGTATGAACATTTAAAAGGAAAGAGGGGTATTTGTCAAGAAAATTCTTTATAGGCGAGGCCATGGGCTATCAGCGTTCAGCTATCAGCCGTCAGCTGATATCGTAAAAAGTGAAATGCGAGAAGTGACCGGCATCCATTATCGGGCATCCGGCATCTGGTTTGCGTAAGTTGCCGAATGATTGACTTTGGCGCCTAAAAGCCTTATACTATTAGTGATATTTTTCACTATTCTTAAGGAGGCTTACTAATGGCAAACGCGACGCAGGGCTACAGGGGAAGCGAGGACTACATAGCTTCGAAGCCGCTCATGGAAATTGTCAATGTCGCTGTCGCCCTGGGAAAACCGCTTGTTGTAAAAGGCGAACCGGGTACAGGCAAAACCCTTCTGGCGCACAGCATATCACGCGCGCTCAACAAGAAACTTATTGTGTGGAACATCAAATCCACGACAAAGGCAAAGGACGGTCTGTACGTGTACGATACCGTTCAAAGGCTGAATGATGCACGGTTCAAGGACAAGGACATAAGCGACATCAGGCAATATATCAAGCTTGGGAGGCTTGGCCAGTCCTTCAAGAGCGAAGAGCAGCTGGTCCTGCTTATTGACGAGATCGACAAGGCGGACATCGAGTTTCCCAACGACCTTCTCAATGAGCTTGACGAGATGTCGTTCCACATCCACGAGCTTGATGAAGAGGTTGTTGCGAAGCACCGCCCCATTGTGATCATTACAAGCAACTCCGAGAAGGAGTTGCCCGACGCATTTCTGAGAAGGTGTTTGTTCTATTATATAGAGTTCCCAGACGATGAAATGATGGAGAGGATCGTAAAGGTCCATTATCCTGACATCGAGAGCAAGCTTGTCAAGGAGGCCCTCAAAAAGTTTTACTGGATCCGCGAAATGGATGGGCTCAGGAAAAAACCATCGACAAGCGAACTTCTTGACTGGATCAAGGCGCTTGCGCTGGGTGGGATCCATCTGGAAAAGATCGGTTCAGAGATCCCCTTCCTCGGCACATTGCTCAAGAACGAACAGGATACAGACAGGTTTATCAAGCTTTCAAGTGCCCAGGGGGGGTTCGGGTTCAAGAGAAGGTTTTAACGTATGTTTATCGATTTTTTCTATACGTTGCGAAAACATGGCGTGCCCGTTTCCATTACGGAATGGATGTCATTCATGGAGGCACTCTACAACGGTTACTTCCAATCAAGCCTCAACCACCTTTACTACCTGGGGAGAGCCTTTCTTGTCAAGAGCGAGGCCTTCTACGATGCCTTTGACCTTGCCTTTCAGGAATATTTCGGCGGCATCAAGACAGAAAAGCTCGAGCTCGACAAAGTAATGGAATGGCTTGAGAACCCCCTCCACAGGCTTCCAAAGCTGAGCCCCGAGGAGATGGCGGAATTGCAGAGACAGATCCAGGAGTTCAGGAATACCCACGATATGGACGAGTTGATGCGCCAGTTCAGGGAAAGGTTGAAAGAACAGAAGGAGCGGCATGACGGCGGGGGCAAGTGGATAGGGACAGGGGGTACGTCGCCTTTTGGCGCCTATGGGTTTCATCCGGGCGGCATCAGGGTCGGCGGTGAGTCAGGGATGCAGTCCGCCGCAAAGGTCGCCAGCGAAAGAAGGTTCAGGAACTACCGGAACGACATCATCCTTGACGTGCGGCAGACAAAGATGGCCCTGAAGAAATTGAGAGAGCTCAAGAGGGAAGGATTGGAGGAAGAGCTCGATATAGACGAGACCATTGACAAGACAGCGAAAGAGGGTGGGGAGATCGAGCTTGTCTTTAATAAGTCACGGGAAAACTCTGTCAGGCTTATCCTCCTTATGGATACAGGGGGGTCAATGCTTCCCTACACTGAACTCTGCGAAAGGCTTTTCTCGGCGGCATCGCAGATGGAACACTTTAAAGAATTCAGGTACTATTTTTTCCACAACACCATTTACCAGGACGTTTACGAAGATATTCAGAACTACAAGAAGGTGCCTACAGAAAAGCTTTTTTCCAACTTCCACAAGGGTTATAAGGTTGTCATCGTGGGTGACGCGAGCATGGCCTATTCGGAGCTGTTCGACATCAACGGGTGCATCGACTATTTTTATACGAACGATAAGCCGTCGCTCGAGTGGCTCTTGAGGATAAAAGAGCACTTCCCCCATTCGGTGTGGCTTAACCCGACGCACATGAATTTCTGGGGGCATTATACCGTGGACACGATCGGCAAGATATTCCCCATGTACGAACTTACGGTTGATGGCCTTAAGGATGCTGTCAAAACCCTTTCCTCAAGGACAAAATCTATACGGCAGCTATCGGAGATGAGCGCTTAGACGATAAAATGAACCTCCGGAGGCCGCAGCTTGCCTCGTTTCTTTGATATTTCTTTACCCCTTGAAAAAAGTGTTAATATTTTTCTTAATATACATTATAATCTTATATGTTGGTTAAAAGGGTACTTTATTACTCCTACGAAAAGCTCCTTGAAAAGGAGGTCAAAAAGGGAAAGCTGCCCCTTCATGTGGGTCTTATACTTGACGGTAACAGGCGTTATGCAAAAGAGATGGGGTATAATGATATCACTATAGGCCATATAGAGGGCGCCAGGAAGCTCGATGATGTTTTGAAGTGGTGCGCGGAACTTGACATCAAGATCGTTACCATATGGGTCTTATCAACGGAAAACATCCAGCGGGACAGGGGGGAGGTGGAGGCCCTTCTCAAGGTGATCGAAGATAAGATCGACGAGCTTTCCAATAACCAGATCGTTAAGAGGAACGGATTCAAAATCCATGCGCTGGGAAAGATAGAGATGCTGCCGGAACGTTTGCAGGATGTAATAAAAAAGGCTGAAAAATTAACAAGGAACAACAATAACCATATCCTGAACATTGCAGTCGGCTACGGCGGGCGGGAAGAGATCGTAGAGGCCGTAAAAGAGGCGATAAGGTGCAAAAAATTTGAAAATATTGAGGAAGTGGCTAATAATATTACAAGCGATGATATTACAGCCCATCTCTATACTTGCGGAATCCCTGATCCTGATCTTATAATAAGGACAAGCGGTGAGGTGCGGTTGAGCGGCTTTCTTTTGTGGCAGAGTGCATACAGTGAATTTTACTTCTGCGACGCCCTCTGGCCGGCCTTCAGGAAGATAGACTTCCTAAGGGCTATAAGAAGTTACCAGCATAGGAACAGAAGGTTTGGAAAATGAGCCCTCCTATAGATAAAGTAACATCGCTGAAGAATACGGAGATCTTCAAGGCCCTCGGGGACCCTGAGCTCGAGGAGCTTTCAAAAAGGCTGAAAGAGAGGATATACCCTCCGAACACTGCCATTGTCCGTGAAGGCGCATCGGGTGATTCCATGTTCGTCATAAAATCAGGAAAGGTCGAGATCAGAAAGCAGGAGCCTTCCCTTGGTGTTGACCTCACGATAGCGACCCTCGACAGCGGTGCCTGTTTCGGAGAGATGGCGTTGTTAACGGGTAAACCACGGACCGCTACGGTTATGGCCATCCAGGCAACAGAGGTGTTTGTCCTGGAGAAAAAGGACTTTGAGGCCCTCCTGACGGAACATCCTACGCTTGCACTTTCACTCAACAAGATCGTTGCAGCCAGAATTGAGGAAATGAACACCAGGGACGGCCTCGGCGTTGTCTCTCTGAAGACGCTGAAGCTTGACAAGGACGTAATAACGATCATTCCCCATCAGCTTATCATGAAGTATAAGATGATCCCCACATCCTATTCCAACAACACGTTGACGCTCGCGATGGTGAACCCCAATGACCTTATGGCGCTCGATGAGGCGAGGAAGTTCATCAAGGGCAGGGCAATCGAGCCGGTAATAGTATCCGCAGATGATTTCAAGAAATTCATGGATACCGAGTATGTCGAGCTTACGAAGAAAGAAAAGAAAGAAGAACCCGAGATAAACCTCGACCAGCTCCTTGACTCCATGGACCACGTGCAGGCCGATATCATGAAGGATGCCGAGTTCGAGGACAACGAGGAAGACGAGGCAGGCATCACTGACCTTGCGAGGGAGGCGGAAGGGGCGCCGATCATACGTCTCACGAACAATATCATCGCCGCTGCCTTAAAGAAGGGCGCAAGCGATATCCACATCGAGCCGATGGAAAAGGCCCTGCGCGTGCGTTACAGGATCGACGGCGTTCTCAGAGAGGAGATGATGCTGCCCAAGAAGGTCCAGCTCCCTCTCATCAGCAGGGTTAAGATCATCTCCAAGCTCGACATTACAGAGAGAAGATTGCCGCAGGACGGCAGGATAACAATAAAATTGGGAAGCAAGTCGGTCGACTTCCGGGTTTCCTCGGTGCCGACAAAATTTGGAGAGAAGATCTGTACCCGTATTCTCGACAAGAGCAATACCACTATGGGCCTTGATAAGTTGATCAGCCATCCTGGCACCCTTGACCTTGTGAGGGAGATGATCAAAAAACCCTATGGGATCATCTACGTTACAGGCCCTACCGGCTCAGGGAAAAGCACGACCCTTTATAGCTCGCTCGCAGAGATCAACACGGTTGACGTAAATATATCGACTGTCGAGGACCCGATTGAGTATGACCTCGCCGGGATCAACCAGGTACAGGTCAATGCCGATATCGGGCTTGATTTTGCCCGGGTGTTAAGGGCATTCCTGAGGCAGGACCCGGACGTGATACTCGTTGGAGAGACAAGGGACAAGGAGACTGCCAAAATTGCCGTGGAGGCAGCCCTTACCGGTCACCTTGTTTTTACGACGCTCCACGCGAACGATGCGCCTGCGACCTTCATGAGATTGTCGGAAATGGGCATAGAGCCGTTCCTCACTTCAACTTCCATTATCGGCATCATTGCCCAGAGGCTCGTGAGAAGGATATGCACGAAGTGCAAGGAGAAATATGATCCCGACCCCATCATCGCAAAATATCTTGGGCTCCCTGAAGGCATGTCGCTATATAAAGGAAAAGGATGTGAAGCCTGCGGAAACACAGGATACAAGGGCAGGGTCGGTGTTTATGAGGTGCTCGTTGTTGGCGAAGAGGTGCGCCATCTGATAGCTGAGGGCGCTGAGACGAGCGCTATACGTCAGGCAGCTATTACAGCCGGCATGAAGACACTTAAAGACTACTGCCTGATCCTTCTCGAGGACGGTTTAACGACAGTCGACGAGGTTCTCAGGACTGTCGCGATCCAAACTTGAATAAAAAATCCATCGTTAACTCAAGCAAACTTTCATTGATCCTGCGCTCCATCCTCTGGGCATCGATCCTGGTGCTCATCATCCTCATGTTCTACGTATACCATGAAGGTGCGTGGCGGGACATCTTCTCATACTACAGATTCTTTTTCGATTTTAAAAAACTGAGGAGCTTTATCGCCTCCTTCGGTCCTTACGCAGCCTTTGTCTTTGTCCTGATCCAGTCTTTGCAGGTCGTCTTCGCGCCGGTGCCTGGCGAGGTGACCGGCTTTGTAGGCGGTTTTTTATTTGGTAATGTAACCGGCGTGATCCTCTCAACAGCCGGTCTTACAATTGGTTCTGTTATGGCATTTGGCATTGCGCACATGTTCGGCATAAAATTCGTAGAGAAGATTGTCAAAAAGCATTACATTGATAAATTTAATTTTTTTGTAACCCATAAAGGCCTCTATATAACGTTCATTCTTTTTCTCATCCCAGGCTTCCCCAAGGATTCCCTCTGCTACCTGCTTGGGCTGACCCGTATGCGGTTCATCGACTTTATACTGATGAACATCTTTGGAAGATTACCGGGTACGCTCATGCTTACGTTACAGGGAAGCGCCGTGAAGGATGGAAAGTATCAGGCGTTCTTTACGTTGCTTATTGTAAGCATTATTTTAACATTCGGGCTGTATTTGGCCAGGAACCACATTATCCGGGCTTTTATTTTTATTGTGCATCCCATAATAAATTATTTTCGAAATTTGAAACGAAAAAAAAATATCGACAGAGAGTGAATTTAGTAAATTCTTACTTGACAGAATATTTAATTAATATACAATAAAAAAAGAAACACAAAAAATATTTCAGGAGGTAATGAATGGCGACAAAGAAAGCAGCACCAAAAAAGGCAGCAGCAAAAAAACCTGCAGCAAAGAAAGCAGCACCAAAAAAGGCAGCAGCAAAAAAACCTGCAGCAAAGAAAGCAGCAAAAAAATAGCTGCACGGTAAATGCGTAAGGGAGGAGGTAGATGGCAAACAAGAAACCAGTTGCCAAGGTAAAGCCGGCAGCAAAGAAACATGCTGTAAAAGCGAAGCCGGCAGCAAAATCATCCGCAATAAAAAAGGGCACCAAGTATGCATGCAGTGTCTGCGGTCTGGTTGTATCGGTGGACACGGTGTGCAATTGTGTTGAGGTGTGCGATTTGATCTGTTGCGGTAAAGAGATGAAGGCAAAGAAATAGGGGCAGTTTTTCACAGGGCACAAAAGGTTTCATCGGTCCGGGTATTAAGGAAAGAGGTGAAGAACCGAGAGGTATTGTTTTTAAAATTAGCCCTCTTTTTATTTCACTTATTTATAGTTTCACACATTCGAAGCTATTTTTTTCTATAAGCAGCTTTCCTGTTGCTTTTTAAAAAAAGACACCGCTTTAATGTAAATCAATCGCATGTGTTGGGGTCGCAATGTGCGGTGATGATCATAGTTGCTGTTGCATAGTGCGAATACTACGTGTTAGTCTGTATGCGGAATTGCCATGATAAAAGATTGGGAACTATTAGATTCAAAGATCGACAGAGATTACAGGGTCTTCAGGATTGCCGTAAACCATGCCCTTTCTCCAAGAACCCGCGAAGTAGGAGAGTTTTACACCATAGAGACAAATGACTGGGTCAATATCATCCCCCTGACAGAAGACGAGAATGTCGTCATGATAAAACAATACCGGCACGGTTCACAGGACATTACCCTCGAGATACCGGGGGGGCTTGTGGATGATGAAGGGCATAAAGAGGCTGCGCTTCGTGAACTTAAGGAAGAGACGGGCTATGGAGGAGAGGATATTCAATACCTTGGGGCCGTAAACCCTAACCCGGCCATATTCAACAACCTCTGCCATACCTATCTCGTGAAGGATGCGAAAAAGGTCGCCGAAACAAATTTTGACCCCGATGAAGATATCGAGGTTGCGCTTGTCCCCCTTAAAAAGATACTACCACTCATAGAAGATGGAACGATAACTCATGCGCTGGTCGTCATTGCCTTTCATTTTTATTTCATGAAGAACAATTATTTTAATGTTGGCCCAAGATAGCATCGCCGTCCTTTCCATTGTAGGAAGATCAAAAACCGGGAAGACGACCCTGATAGAAAAATTGATACCGTTGCTGAAAAGCAGGGGCTTGACAATTGCCACGATCAAGCACCACCATGGTGATTTTGAGACTGACAGGAAAGGGAAAGACACATACAGGCATAAAGCCGCAGGGGCAAAAACGGTACTCCTTGCATCGCCTGAAAAGATCGCTCTCGTTACGGATGTTGATGAGGAATTGAGGGCCCGGGAGATCATTGACAGGTATGTCCGTAGTGTCGATCTTGTCATCACCGAAGGTTACAAAAGAGAAACATTTCCAAAGATCGAGGTCTTTAACTGGAAAGAGAATACCGATCCGGTTTGTCTCGGCGACGAATCGCTCATCGCCATTGTTACGGATAAACCCATCAATGCGCCCGTGAAACAATTCCTGCGCGATGATGTCGAAGGCATTGCGGAGTTCATACTAAACCTTGTGAAACGGAAGGCGTAATATGTTCAACGTTCTATGTTCAAGGTTTAGACAAAACAGACGAGATAGACTAAACAGACCAGATGAACAGGGTTTTGTGCTGATTGCTGAAAGCTGATCGCTGGTTAGTTCAGGAAGCGCTTCTTGAGCTCTTTAACAAGGGCCAGGTTTTCAAGGTGACCGGTCTGTTTCGCAATGACCTTCCCGATCACCGGCCTATTCAGCAGGTATATGTCACCGATCAGATCAA
>DIFC01000081.1:0-2949 GCA_002418945.1 Deltaproteobacteria bacterium UBA5758
AAGATTTAATATGAGGCAATTCGTAACAAATGGTTTTTTTGAATATATTTCCAATATGTGATATATTTAAAACATATTGCCATCCTCAACCTATCCATTGCCCGAGGTTAACCCGCTACTTTTGTATAGACTGAGTAACCGCAATAAATAACGAACCAGAAGGAAAAGTTCATAGAAATGGAAAAATTTGAAGACCTCGCCCTGTCGAGAGAGTTCCGCAGGGCTGTAGAAGAAATGGGGTTCGAGGAACTGACCCCTATACAGGCAAGGGCAATACCGCCGATCCTTGAAGGAAGAGATGTCATCGGGCAGGCGCAGACCGGGACAGGCAAGACACTTGCCTTTGGGATACCCCTGCTGGAAAAGATCAATCCTAAGGCGAAGAGGGTGCAGGCGGTCATCCTCTGCCCCACGCGAGAGCTTGCGATCCAGGTTGCCGAAGAGCTCAAAAGGCTCCTTCTTCACAGAAAGGATATCAAAATCCTCTCCGTATACGGAGGACAGCCCATAGACCGGCAGATCAAGGTACTGAAAGGCGGGGCCCACGTTGTTATCGGCACACCGGGCCGTACCATCGATCATATAAACCGGGGCACACTGGACCTCTCTGAGGTAAAGACGGTTGTTCTCGATGAGGCCGATGAGATGCTCAATATGGGCTTTATCGACGATGTGGAAACCATACTTCAACGCACTCCTCACGCACGTCAGACGCTCCTCTTCTCTGCCACGATGCCGAAACCGATCTTAGATCTGACGCACAAATATCAGCATAATCCAGAGTTCATAAGGGTTGTCCACAAACAGCTTACCGTTCCGCATGTTGAGCAATCCTATTTCGAGGTAAGAGAAGGCGCCAAGCTCGATGTGCTGTGCCGGCTTATCGACATGCACAACCTCAAATCCTCTCTTGTTTTTTGCAATATGAAAAGGCGGGTCGATGAAGTGGTTATGCACCTCCAGGCAAGAGGGTATGTTGCCGACGGCCTCCACGGAGATATGACCCAGCCTCAGCGAGACAGGGCCATGAACAGGTTCCGGAAGAACCTCACAGAGATACTCGTTGCTACCGATGTGGCGGCGCGGGGGATCGATGTGGAAGATATTGAGGCTGTCTTCAACTATGACCTCCCCCAGGATGAAGAGTATTACGTGCACCGAATAGGAAGGACCGCACGTGCCGGCAAAAAGGGGCGCGCCTTTGCCTTTATCGTAGGGCGCGATATTTATAAGCTCAAGGATATTCAGTCATATGCGAACATTAAGATACAGCGTCAATCGGTCCCTTCTCTCGCCGACGTGGAAGAGGTAAAGACAGCCAACATGCTGGAGAAGGTAAAAGAGGTCATCGATGATGGAGGTCTCCACCGGTATGTGAAGACCATCGAATCGCTCTGTAATGAAGATTATACCTCTTTGGATATTGCGGCGGCGCTATTAAAAATGCACCTCAGCGCCGATGAAAAGGAACCTCTGCATCAGGAAAAACGGGTGCGGGCAACAAACCGGCGGGAGTCAATGACGGCGCTGCGTATCAACGCGGGCAGCAAGGAGAAGGTAAAGGCAAAGGATCTCGTAGGGGCAATTGCCGGAGAAACAGGCATCCCTGGCAGCCTGATCGGGAAGATCGACGTCTTTGAGCGCCACAGCCTTGTGGAGATCCCTGAGGAGATTGCGGAAGATATCATTCAAAACCTCAAGAGGTGTTACATTAAAGGAAAAAAGATAACAGCAGAATACGTGAATCGAAATTGAGTCCCATGGATACGAAAAACGGCAGACTGCCATTGCTAAAGATTAAGGGCAAAACGATAGAGGTGCCGATCATCCAGGGAGGCATGGGCATAGGTGTGTCGCTCGCCCCGCTTGCCGGCGCAGTAGCCGCTGAAGGTGGCGTCGGCATCGTGTCAAGCGCATGTCTCGACAGGCTTGTCTCGAAGAGGAACGGTAAATCTTTTAACACCTATGAGGCCGTCAGGGAAGAGATATCACTTGCAAAGGCGAAGGGCGGCATCGCAGGCATCAATATCATGGTTGCCATTGCAAGGGATTACAATGACTCCGTGAAAGGGGCCATCGATGCCGGCGCGGATGTGATCATATCCGGTGGAGGGATACCCCTCAACCTGCCCGCCATAAAAGACCCCGGCAATACCGCGCTCATCCCTATCGTCTCATCCGCAAGGGCGCTCGAGCTTATATGCAAAAAATGGGAGCGGGCAAAATACCGCCCCGATGCCGTCGTCCTGGAAGGTCCCCTTGCAGGGGGCCACCTTGGCTTCGCATTCGACCAGATCGGCCTTGAGTCAAACAAGCTGGAAAATCTCTTTCCTCTTGTGAAGGAGGTAGCAGAAATGCACGGCGGTTTCCCGGTCATCGTGGCCGGCGGCATTTACAGCCACGATGACATTGTAAGGTTTCTCCATATGGGCGCCGACGGGGTTCAGATGGGAACAAGGTTCCTTGCGACCGAGGAAAGCAGCGCATCGCCGGATTATAAACGTGCTGTTGTAAATGCCGGAAAAGACGATATCGTTGTTGCACAAAGACCGGGGTCGCCCTGTAACATGCCCTTCATGGTCATAAGACAGTCGCCCATGTTCATCGATTCCCTGCAAGGACAGAGAAAGCCAAAATGCGACAAAGGATACATCCTCTCCAAAGACAGGGATGGGCATTTCAGCCGATGCGCGGCAAGAGAGAACAACGAAAGCAGCTTCTGCATCTGCAACGGGCTTTTAAGCTCTGCCGGTTATAATCCGGATGCCGAAAAGCCGCTCTATACGGTAGGCGTTAACGGCTACAGGGTCGATCACGTGATGACCGTGAAAGAATTGATGGATGAGCTGACCGCGAACGGCAACGGCCGGCGCTGAAGAAAAAAGCGGCTCGCAGCTCATCGCCCAAGACAAATCCTAAATTCAAATTTCTAAATCCTAAACAAATTCA
>DIFC01000081.1:3023-20622 GCA_002418945.1 Deltaproteobacteria bacterium UBA5758
GGAGAGGGTCAGGGTGAGGGGGGTGGGATGATACGACCAAACTTCCTCTCCTCACGACGATTTACCCCGGGGCATATTTGCACCGGTGCTCATCCTCATGAAAGGTCCTGATTAAATTCCATCTTCTCAAAGATCGGGCCGATCACGGTATCCACTGCCAGCCGCTGATGTGCCTTCACGGCCTCCTGGAACCGGTGCCAGCGGCTCTCTTTGTGGCTCCCTTTCCATACATATTCCGTCTCGCTCCTGGGCACGGTATCCTCTCCGCCGGCGTAAGGGATCTCCACGCTGACACGATCGACCGCCTCTTTGAACCAGGCCTTTTTATCGTATTGAATAAAACCGCGACTATAAGTTTTTTGTATCGATCAATCCGGGCCTTCTTGCCGTCTTCACGCTTGCCTGTCGCCTTTGCAATCTGTGCCGTCAGTTTTCCGCTGTCCGGCAGAACATGCAGATAATCCGCATACCCTTGATAGATGCAGCGGGCGGCCTCGAGAAAGCGTTCCCTGTTGTCGATCTTTGAATGGCTTTGAACGAGACGCCGGTCTTCCCACGATAAAGACATCTTGTCCGGTTGATGCCCTGCGTCTGCATGTCCGATATCGGGCACAATGCCTTCGAACAGCCCCTTCATCCCGTTGAAGCTCTCTTCAAAGCCGACGAAGTTTTGATGCGCAAAGGTGTCGGCATACATATGCGTGGCGATGCCGATCCTGTACGGATCATGAGAATCGAGGGCGGCCTGAAGTAGCTGCCTGCTGTTTATGCTGTCGGGTATGGTATTCATCAAATGGAGCTTGCCGTCGCGGCGCCGGGCGCAGTCGCCGCTGATCTCGCCCACTGTTCCCGGCATGAAATGAAAGGCAGGGTAGACCGTCATCAGCTCCTTCTGCGGCTTGAGGATGTTTGAGGTCTGACTGATGTAGTTTGAATACTCACCGGGACCACCTTTGTTGATCCTGTACACCGTAGTGTTGTCGTCTGTGTACTGCGACGCATAGGCGATCACATAGGCATCTCCCGGCGCGAATCCCGCCCTGAGGGCGATAAAATAGGTAATATAATAATGGAACTCCATGTCCATGGACCACCCCGAAGCATCACTCTCTCTTGCCCTTTGTGTATGATTGAAGCAGTTTCTCAAATTCCGCCTGTTCTTTTTGGTTCTGGTATTTCGTACGCTCTTTTTCGGTTAGGTATCGCTGCCCTTTTATCTCGCTGTTCTGGAGCGAGTCTGCCCAGCCTCGCAGTTGACGCGACACACCCTCTGCGAGGGATTTCAAATTTGAAATTTGAGATTTCAAATCCCGAAAGACAGGTAGCCTTTCGAAGAAACAAAGCATAGACCTGACCTCTCCGGCAGAGCCCCACGCGATATAGAGGAACGCGAGAAGCTCCGGAGTTGTGCCTCGCTCAAACCCTTCAGCAACGTTGTTGGAAACCGAAAGCACCGCGTGCGCGATCTGGTCCCGGAGGCTGTATTTCCTCTTAAACTGCCCGCCCTCCGTTAACGTATACACCTTTTCTGCAAGGTCCATTGCCTTCTTCCACACAGGCAGATCTTCGAACCGCTCATAGGTCATTCGCCATTCCCCCCTTGTGCATGATCTTCGATATTGGCTGTTTTTATCGTTACAGTCTATTCTTTGATGTATTCCGTGCCGAAGGCGTTGAGGTAGGCGATCTCTTTTAAGGGTTTGCGGGGGGTGAATTTTGGCGCCTCGCCAGGCGTCTCGTCGAAATAGCCCAGCGGCGTCATCGCGGTGATCGAGAACCCGTCGGGTATCTTCAGGATCTCTTCCGCCTTCTTCGCGTCGAAGAGCCCTACGTGGACTGTGCCGAGGCCGAAGTTCCACGCTGCAAGCACGATGTGCTCCATGGCTATCCCTGCATCGAACATGAACCAGTCCCCCTTGTCTGTTGCTGCCTGCCCCTTGTAGAACCCTGCAAGCTCTCTTTTGGCAGCGACACAGATGAGGGCCGGCGCGTCGACGATCGCCTGGCGTGCGGGATTGCTGCCGCCGGGAAAAATCTCTGAGGCGAGCCTCTCTTTTATCGCCTGGTCTTTGACGACGATGAACCGCCATACCTGCGTATTCGCCCAGGACGGTGAACGCCGCGACGCCTCAAGGATCTCGATGATGATCTCTTCGGGGACAGGATCCTTCCTGTACTTCCTGATGCTCCTCCGCTCGTGAATGACTTTCAGAAGGTCCATGCCTTATTATGCAATGAACGGGGATGCTTGTCAAGATTTTCAATCCCCAAGGCAGATTCCCATCTCCCGAGCGGTCTGGATTGAATCGGAATCGAGGGAGACCTTCCGTATCCTGCCGATCACATCGGCAAGGGGCACCCCCTTCATCTCCGGCGGAATAAGGGCGACCATGACGCCAAACTGCCCCGCCTCGACCATGCGCACCGCTGCCGCGCCGAAGCGGAGTGAAACAAGCCTGTCGAATGTTGTGGGCGACCCGCCCCTCTGAAGGTGTCCGAGGACGATGGAGCGGGTATCTTTGCCTGTCTTCTTTGCTATTGCCTTTGCAACGTATTCGCCTACCCCGCCGAGGACAACGTCCTGCCTTCCGATCTCGCCGGCACCTTTTGAGAGCTCAGACCCTCCTATCGGCGCCGCCCCCTCCCCTGCAACGACAATGGCGTAATGACGGCCGTGGAGCTCGTTGTCCATGATGTGCCTGCACACCTTGTCGATATCGAAAGGGATCTCCGGGAGGAGTATCGCGTCCGCTCCGCCTGAGATCCCGCTGTTGAGGGCGATCCATCCCGCGTGGCGGCCCATGACCTCGACAACCATCACACGGTCATGAGAGCGCGCAGTTGAATGGAGGCGGTCTATCGCCTCTGTGGCTATGCTCACCGCCGTGTCGAAGCCAAAGGTTATCACCGTCCCCCCGAGGTCATTATCGATGGTCTTCGGAACACCTATAACGGGCACGCCCTTTTTGTAGAAGTCATGGGCTATCTTAAGGCTTCCGTCCCCACCCACGGCAATAAGGCAGTCGAAGCCGAGCCGCTGAAAATTTTCTACGACCTTGTCTGAGACATCACGGATCTCTACCTCGCCTGTCGCTCCAAGGATGGGCATTTCAAAGGGGTTTCCCTTGTTTGTCGTCCCCAGGATAGTGCCGCCCATATTTGAGATGCCCCGGACCGTTTCGGGGGTCAACCTGGTGATCTCGTTGATGTTCAGAAGCCCCGCGTAGCCGTTCCTTATGCCGTAGACCTCCCAGTTCCTTTTTGATGCGGACATAACGACGGCCTCAATGACCGCATTCAGACCCGGCGCGTCGCCCCCGCCTGTATTGATGGCAATCTTCTTTCCGAACATCATAACCCCCTCCACAGCAAAAAATATGAAACCTTATACATTTAGTATTTACGAATACACAACAAAGTCAAGCGGTTTTTAAGCGCCGTTCCTTTACTTTGACGGATACCTTTGCTACAATAACCACGTCAATGCTATCCAGACAGGGTCCTCTCTTTCTATTGATTGCCTTTCTCCTCTTTGGCTGTTCGCAACAGAAAGGGACATTGTCCTACGACGATCCCGGGAAGCCGGCCTACGGTGATATGATCGTTATGGCATCCATCGGGGAGGCGTCGAACCTTATCCCGCTCCTCTCCACGGATTCGGCGTCCCACGAGATAGCAGGCCAGATTTACAACGGCCTTGTAAAATATGACAAAGACCTCAACATCGTCGGGAATCTCGCCGAATCCTGGGAGATCTCGAAGGATAACCTCTCTATAACGTTTCGCTTGAAGAAGGGTGTCAAATGGCATGACGGGAAGCCTTTCACCGCGCACGACGTCATGTACACCTATAAGGTCACCGTCGACCCAAAGACCCCGACGGCATACGCGGCGGATTTCCAGCTCGTGAAAAAGGCCGAGGTCCTCGACGACCACACCTTCAAAGCAACCTACGGCAAACCCTTCGCACCGGCGCTCATAAGCTGGGCAACGGCAATCATGCCGAGGCACCTTCTCGAAGGAAAGGATATCACCACATCGCCTCTCATCAGGAGGCCCATCGGCACAGGCCCTTTCGTATTCAAGGAATGGATACCCGGCGACAGGGTCATCCTGACGGCAAATACAAGCTATTTCGAAGGGCGGCCTTACATCAGCCGGTACATGATGCGCATCATCCCCGACAGCGCCACCATGTTCCTTGAGCTCAAGCGCTACGGGATCGATATGATGGGGCTTGCACCGCTGCAATTCCTGAAGCAGACAGAGTATCCCAGGTTCAAGCAGGAGTACAACAAATACAAATACCTCGCCTTCAATTATACCTATCTCGGATTTAACCTGAAACACGGACTTTTCAAGGACAAGCGGGTACGGCAGGCGATATCCCACGCTATCGACAGGAAGGAGATAATCGACGGCATACTCCTCGGGCTGGGGGAAGAGGCTACAGGGCCCTTTACGCCGAACATGTGGGCCTATAACGGAAACGTGAAAAGGTACGGATACAGCAAGGAAAAGGCGCTGGCGCTTTTAAAGGAGGCGGGATACGAAAGAGGGGCCGATGGCACACTGAAAAGGAACGGCAGCCCCTTTGAGTTCACACTCCTCGTCAACCAGGGGAATACAGTCAGGATACAGTGCGCGGAACTGATCCAGCGGAGGCTCTTCGAGATCGGCATCACGGTAAAGATCAGGGTCCTGGAGTGGGCGAGCCTGATCAATGAATTTATCGACAAGCGGAACTTTGACGCCGTTATACTCGGATGGTCGATCAATCCGGAGCCCGATCCCTATGACATCTGGCATTCCTCAAAACAGGGGCCGAAAGAGCTCAACTTCATTTCCTTCGAGAACAAAGAGGTTGATGAAATTATTGAGAAGGCGCGGCACACCTTCGACAGGGCAGAGAGAAAGCGCTACTATGGAAGGTTTCAGGAAGTAATTGCCGAGGAGGCGCCCTATGTGTTTCTCTTTTATCCTTACGCAACGGTCGCGATCCACAAGAGGTTCAAAGGCATCCAGCCTGCCGCAGCGGGCCTGACACACAATTTTATCAAATGGTACGTGCCGGAAGACCAGAGGAGGTACAAGGCGAATGCTGCGCTATCTCCTTAAGAGGCTCTTATTCATGGTCCCTATGCTCTTCGGGATCACCCTTATCTCCTTCGTCGTTATCCATCTTGTGCCCGGCGAGCCGGGGGCCCTCGAAACGGACATGAACCCCAAGATAACCAAACAGGTGAGGGAGAGGATACGCGCCTTTTACGGCCTTGACAAGCCCCTCCACGTGCAGTACGGAATGTGGCTTACGAGGATCGTGAAACTCGATTTCGGCATATCCTTCTCGCCCGACAGGAGGCCTGTCATTGACAAGATAAAAGAGAGGCTTCCCGTGACGATACTCATCAATCTCCTCTCCATGGCGCTCATCTTCCTTGTGGGGATCCCCATAGGGATCTACTGCGCCCGCTACAAGGACAGCATCCTCGACAAGGTGCTCACGTCCTTTGTATTCGCAGGATACGCAGCGCCGACGTTCTGGATCGCGCTCCTTTTGATGATGTTCTTCGGAGTATACCTTGAGCTGCTCCCCATATCAGGCATCAAGTCATTCAATTTCAGCGAGCTTTCATTCTTTGACAAAACCATCGATGTGGCGAAGCATCTCATCCTGCCCGTCTGCATCTCCGGCTTCGGCGGGCTTGCGGGCATATCCCGCTACATGAAAAACAGCCTCCTCGAGGTGCTCCGCCAGGAGTACATCACGACAGCCTATGCCAAAGGGCTGCCGGAAGGCATGGTTCTCAGGAAGCACGCCCTGCGAAACGCCCTCCTGCCGGTGATTACCATACTGGGGCTTTCGGTCCCAGGGCTTATCGGCGGGAGCGTCATCTTCGAGAGCATCTTCTCCATCCCCGGCATGGGGCAGCTTTTCTACATGAGCGTCATGGCGCGGGACTACCCGACAATCATGGGCATCCTCGTTATCGGCGCATTTCTGACGCTCCTCGGCAACCTCATCGCCGACATCTCCTACGCCCTCGCCGATCCGAGGATAAGGATAGGGTGAGAAAAGCAGCTCGTAGTTCATAGCTCATAGCAAAACATCCGTAAATCGTGAGGCGAGGAGGGACGGTCGTATCATTCCCCCTCACCCTGACCCTCTCCCGCGAAGGGGAGAGGGGACATAGTTGCTATGACCCTCTCTCGCCAGGGGACAGGGAATGGTGTTGGTATGGTCCTCTCTCGCGAAGGGGAGAGGGGACATAGTTGCTATGACCCTCTCTCGCCAGGGGAGAGGGAATGGTGTTGGTATGGTCCTCTCCCGCCAGGGGAGGGGGAAACTGCAGGGACGCTCCCTAGTAAGGGGAGGGGGAATGGTGCTGCCAGGTACCGCCTCCGCCTGTGCCCTAGCCCTTAGAGGGAATGGTGTTGGTATGGTCCTTTTCCGCCAGGGGAGGGAATGGCCCTGCCCCGAAGCGCTGCTTCGGGGGATCTATCAATTGAGCGTGTTTGCGGATGGGGGTCCCGGCACCGATGCCCGTCGTCTCACGTTTCATGTTTTTTATTTCTCCTATGCTGCCCCATCATGGTACAATAAACGGTGGATTATGATAAGGGGCATCGACAAAAAAGGGGTCCGGCAGGCGACGTTTTACACCTGGGACATTATCAGGAGGCTTTTTAAAAAATACCAGCAGGACCATGGGAATATTATCGTCTCATCCATCTGTTATTATGTTCTCCTGACCTTCATCCCCTTCACCCTCCTCTCCATCTTTATCCTCGGCTATGTGATAGACCTGGGGCATCCTACTGTTCATCTGGTGCAACACATCAAAAACATCATACCTGATCCGTACAACACCATCGTGGTGCAAAAGTTCATAAAAGAGCTGAACGTTATTTCAGTATCAAAGAGGCTCTCAGGCCCCCTGGGGATATTGTTCCTCTTTTTTTTCACATCAAGGCTGTTCGCCGTTCTGCGCCCTTCATTCCACATCATCTTCGGCAGGAATCCCAAGAGCTTCATTAAAGGAAAAGGCGAGGAGCTTCTTCTCACCTCTATTTTCGCAATAGTCCAGACAATGCTTTTTTTCAGCTTCATCTTTATCGTGATGATCCAGTCGCAGATCATTAAAACGCTGCCCGCCTTTATCATGAAAACACCATTTGTCTATGCCTTCTCTGCTCTTGACATGGTCTTTACCTTCGGGATGTTCTTTCTGCTCTACTATTTTCTCACGCCAGTCCGCAACAAGCGGCTGCTCTTTGCCTCCACGGCCCTCGGCACCATCTTCTGGTATGCGGGCAAGCATCTCTTTAAATATTTCATCCTTCACATAGGCAGGCTCACGGCGTTTTTCGGTACCTACGGCGTTTTCATTGCATTTCTTTTCTGGATCTACTTTTCCGTCTTCGTCTTTATCTGCTGCGCGGAATTGCTGGCGATTTTATCTGATAGGCCTAACCGTGAGCCGCAGCCCAGCTATGCCCCTTTCCAATCGAAACCTTCAAAGGAACAGAAAGGGTAACAACCTTCTCCATCTCCTCCCGTACCAGCATCTCCAGTCTTTCGACCTCTTCCTCTTTGACCTCGAAGAGCAGTTCGTCGTGGATCTGCAGGATGAGCCTGGTTGAAAGGCCCTGCCCCTCTATCTTTCGGTGGATATTTATCATAGCCATCTTGATGATGTCGGCGGCAGTGCCCTGGATAGGGGTGTTCATGGCAGCGCGCTCCCCGAGGCTCCGGATATTCGCATCGGTGTTGCTGATCTCAGGTATATATCGTATTCTACCGAAAAGGGTCCTCACAAAACCATCGGCGCGCGCCCCTTCGATGGTTCTGTCCATATACTCCCTCACGCCTTTGTGCCTTTCGAAGTAGCTGTCGATAAACTGCTGTGCCTCTCTTTGCGAAATGCCAAGCTCTTTCGAGAGGCCGAAGGCGCTCATGCCGTAGATAATGCCGAAGTTGATGACCTTTGCGGTCCTGCGCATCTCGGAGGTTATATTCTCGGGCTCCACCATGAACACCCCGCTCGCAACGGTCGTATGGACATCTCCGTCGTTGAGGAACGTCCCGATGAGAGAGGCGTCCTGTGACAGGTGGGCAAGGACGCGCAGCTCTATCTGCGAGTAATCGGATGAGAGGAGAATGCAGCCGCTCTCCGGCACAAAGGCGCCCCGTATCTTCATACCTTCCTCGCCTCGTATAGGTATGTTCTGAAGGTTCGGGTCGCTGCTGCTCAGCCTGCCTGTTGCCACGACCATCTGGTTGAAGGTCGTATGTATCCTTCCGGTACGGGGGTTGATAAGCGTGGGGAGAACATCGATGTATGTGTTTTTCAGCTTCGTCAGCGTCCTGTACTCAAGGATCTTTTTTGGCAGGGGATGCTGGAGTGAGAGCGCTTCAAGCACCTCGATATCGGTCGAAAAACCCGTCTTTGTCTTTTTCACAGGCGTGAGATTCAGCGTATCAAAGAGGATACGGGAGAGCTGTTGAGGTGAGTTGATGTTGAATGGCTCTCCTGCCTGATCGTATATCTTCTTCACGATGCCGGTGAGCCTTGCGTCAAAATCACGCGACAGTTCGCCAAGGATCTTCCTGTCAACCTTCACGCCCGTCTGCTCCATATCTGCCAGCACCTCTATCAGCGGGAGCTCTGTTTTGTAATAAAGATCTGCAAGATCCCGCGACCCCATGGTCCGGAGAAGGATATCCTTCAGCTCAAATAGCCGGCAGGCACCGTCGATCAGTATTGTCTTTTTGTCCGGGGACGCAAGCTCCGCATCGAGGTATTCTTCAATGATCGACCCCAGGGAGTAATCTTTCCGGAGGGGATTTACCAGGTACGTGGCAAGCATAACATCGAAGAACCGCGGTCTTCCATTTCCTTCCCCGCTTCTACGCTTACCCGTTTCCCCCCTCCCCCCTTTCGCCGTTTCCTCGTTGCCCCATTGCCGCTTCATTACCATGAGGGGCTTCAAATTGTAAGTGACGATCTCTCCGGCCCGGAAGAGTATTTCTTGCAGCTCTTTTTCGTCCTGTGAGAAAAAAACGCCTTCACCGTCGAAGGCAGCAAAGCCTTCAAGGTGCAGGTCGCTGGAGTTCTTTCCCCGGAAGGATGACATGATGGCAACGGAAGTCATGTGCAGTTGTGCAAGCCCTTTTTCCTTCCATTCCTTTTTTTCTTCACCGCCTGGCTTGATCTCCCGGTAAAGGGATGTAAATTCAAGCTCCCGATAAATTCTCCGCAGTTCCTGGAGGTCCTGGCCGGTCATTTCGAGGCTTGCAAGACTTGCGTCCACCGGCACATCGAGCCGTATTGTCGCAAGCTGCCGGCTCATGGCGGCAAGGTCTTTCCCGTTCGCGAGCTTCTCCCTTACGGATGGTTTTTTCACCTTTTCAATATTGTCATAGATGGCATCAATGGGCCCAAAGCTGTTTACAAGCTCCCTCGCGGTCTTATCGCCGATGCCCGGCACGCCCGGGATGTTGTCCGATGCATCGCCGCAGAGCGCCAGATAATCGACCATAAGAGAGGGCTTGATGCCGAATTTTTCTTCCGCCTCTTTCTCTCCTATCAACCGGTTCTTCATCGAATCATAAATAAAGACCTTTTCCGACAAAAGCTGTATCATGTCCTTATCGCTGGTCACAATGTATGTCTCCACGTCGCCGTGCTCCTTGAGCCCATGCACGATAGTACCGATAATATCGTCGGCCTCGAAGCCTTCCATCTCCAGGATCGGTATACCCATGGCCTCAATGACCTTCTTCACAAATGGTATCTGTATCGAAAGGTTGTCCGGCATCGGCGGCCTCTGGGCCTTGTATGCCTTCGATATTTCTTCTCTGAAAGACGGCGCCTTTGAATCGAAGACAATGACAAGGGTGTCAGGATTCTCAGCGGCTGCAAGCTTCTTCATCATGCTGATAAAGGCATAGACCGCGTTCGTCGGCATGCCCTTCGAATTCGAGAGGTGAGGGGTCGCATAAAAGGCCCTGTAGAGGTAAGAGTTGCCGTCAACGAGAAAAACCCGTTTTCGGGGTGCGGGGGGCGAGGTGCGAGGTTCGAGGCTTAATTCATCATTCATAAGAACTGCTCACTGCCGTGCAACGGCCTATAGTGGGAAATAGGTCTTTATCTTAAACGTCCTTTTTTCAGGGAACCGGTATATCCTCAGCCCATGTGCCCTTTCAAGGTCCGCCAGCGCGCTGTCTATCTCCCCGATCGTCTTTTTTGTGATGGTGAACCAGAGGTTCAGTTCGCCCTCGCGCTCGTAGTTGTGGGTAACCCCTGCAAGCGCGCTTATCTCGCGTGCAACCTCCACAATCGCGCTGTCATCAACGTGCACGCCGCAGAGGACGCTGGTGTAGCCGAGCTTTTTCCGTTCGAGTATAGGGCCTATCCTCCGTATGATCCCTTTCTCTTTCAGCTCTTTTACCCGCTTCAAGGCCTCCCTGCCGCTGATCCCGGTCTTTTTCCCGATATCTTCAAAGGGCCTCTCCGAGAGCGGGAATTCCTCCTGTATGAGGTTGAGTATCTTCTTGTCTATCTCATCCATGGGTAGTATGATAATGATTATTTTATACCAATTATGGAGAAAATAGGTACAGAATTACTGAAATTCGAAATCCTGCCCATCCAAGCACGAAATTCAAATGTTCAAAATGTGTTGAAGGAAACTGGCCGTATCATTCCCCCCTCTCCCTGACCCCCTCCCGCAAGGGGAGCGGGAATGAGGACCTCCTATTCAACAGGACCCCGCGGGATCGCCCTTCCTGTTCCTCGCCTGAAGAGACTCGGCGAGAAAGTGCATGGCCTTTGGCGTCTTTCCGTCAAGATGAAATGAAAAAACGTTCTTTTCGATCTCCCTGTCCGCCACGGTAATCCGCTCATGCTGCCGGAGGTGCTCCCCCCAGGATTCGACGATATAAGATTCTATGTAGTGGCCCGGGTCCGTAAGATCGTGGAAGAGGTTCCATCGTATAGCGCCATCCCGTCTGCGGATCGTTTTTAGCGAACGCATGGAATCTGTAAATTCCGGGGATCTTTTCGGGTCGATATGATATTCGACGACAACAAGTACGGGCCCTTCGTCGAGATCGGGCGGGCATGAAACGGCAAGGGAAGGCCAGTGCATGGAAGGATTCAGGTCTAGCCCCTCCCCGCTTACCAGTTTATATTTCCAGGTAATGATCGTGGCGATCACCAGGAAGCCTGCTACGACATTCAGCGTTGATGATATGCCCGCCAGACCGGCTATAAAACCAAACAGGGCGCTTCCCCCTGCCAGGCCGCCAAAGAATGTGATCATATGCACCGATAAGACCCTACCCCGCACCCATGAAGGGATCACCGACTGGACAACTGCGATGAGGGTCGAGATAAGGATAAGCCAGGCCATGCCGCCCACAGTCATAACGGTCGCAAGGAATGGGAACGAATGAAGGTTTGCCATCGCAACCATTACGAGGGCAAAGATATTCGATGCAAAAAGAACGACAAGGTTTAGCGAGAATCTCTGCCGGAGGACCGGCAGGAACGGCGCACCGAGAAGGGCACCGAAACCGAAAAAACCGAGGAGGATCCCGTAGCCCGATGAGCCGAGGCTGAGATGTTCTTTCGAAACGATCGGCAAAAAGGCCCACAGTGGACTGCAAAAAAAGGAAAAGAACATAGTGTGGACCAATACCGATCTTACCTCGGGGGCATGCCTGATGTAGCGTATACCGGCCCGCATCGCGCTCACCATCCGTTCCTCTTTTAGGGTGCTCGTCCGCTGCGTCTTTTTCCATTTCTTCAAAACGACAACAACACCGAGAAATGAGACGCCATTCAGGAGAAACGTTACGCCGGGACCGAAGGCAGCGACGATCAACCCGCCGATCACCGGTCCCACGGCGCGCGCGAGGTTAAACCCCACCGAACCGATGGCTATCGCCGCAGGCAGCTCGTTGCGCTCCACCAACTCGGGGATGACCGCCTGCCAGGAGGGCGCGTTCACTGAAGCTCCCAGTGCAAGACAAAAGGTCAACGCAAGGAGGACCGCGGGTGTTGTTGTACCCAAAATAGTAAGCACACCAAGAACAACTGATGTGGTAAGCATCCACGCCTGCGTCATCAGTAAAAGCCGCCGCCTATCCAGGATATCGGCAAGGGCGCCTGCCGGAAGGGCAAGCAGAAAAAAGGGGAGCGTGGATGCGGTCTGGACCATCGCAACCATAAAAGGCGTGGGTGCAAGGGTTGTCATGAGCCAGGCAGCCCCGACCTCGTGCATCAGCGTGCCCATGAGGGATATGACGTTTGTCATCCAGAGCATCCTGAAAAACTTCTGCTTCAGGGGGGAAAAGGTCGACAGCATTGTATGGTATCGGGATAACACAGCTCAATAGTATATCAGAGACATTGTAGGATGGTACGAAAAAAATGAGCTCATAACCTAAAAGATTGTATCCGTATTGACAAGCTTTATCATAAAGAGTAGCATTGGTGAGCACATATAACAAAGAAGGAGGTCATCATGAAAAGATATGCCATTTCCTTTGTAAGAAATGCGATGATATATGCCTGCTTGCTCATAACCTTTTATGCTTTCCTTCTTTCTGCGGTTCACGCCCAGAACATCATTGATGAGTGGAATACCGTGAAGGCGCCGGCAGCTCCGGAACTGAAACCCGTAACGATAGACGCGAAGACTACCGCCCTCCTGATGCTCGATTTTAACAAGCAGACCTGCAATCCGGAGAGGCGGCCACGCTGCATCGCTTCCATACCTGGAGTGAAAAGGCTTCTTGCCCTTGCCCGGACAAAAGGGGCACCCGTCGTCTACAGCCTCTCCCCGGGCGCTGCAGCGGCAGATATTGCACAGGCGCTCGCGCCCCGCGCCGACGAACCTGTCGTCGCCTCGGGGCCGGACAAGTTCCTCGGCACCGACCTCGAGAAGATCCTAAAAGAAAAAGGCGTAAAAACGGTCATCGTCGTCGGGACGGCTGCCCACGGAGCAGTCCTCTATACGGCAAGCGCCGCTGCCCTCAGGGGTTTTTCCGTCATTGTGCCCGTTGACGGGATGTCCGCAGAACATCCGTACGCGGAACAGTACGTTGCATGGAACCTCGTGAATGCCCCGAGAGTAGCGAACCAGACAACGCTGACGAAGATCGACCTCATCCGGTAGCACCATTCCGCCGGTCGTTCTTTTTTAGAACCTAGATATAGGATTTGCCATAAGTTATGAGTTTGTTTCGTTCCGGATATGGATGACCTCTATTATACCCCTGTCACCGCCGCGGTGATTGAAAAGGACGGCAGAGTCCTCATTGCGAAAAGGAAGCGCGCCTATTTGGGATACCTGTGGGAATTCCCGGGAGGCAAGATGGAAGAGGGCGAATCCCTGGAAGAATGCCTAAAAAGGAAGATAGAGGAAGAGCTCGGCATCGAGATCGCCGTGAGGGATCATCTCTGCTCCTTCAGGCATCAGCTAAACTGCCAGTCAGAGATCATGCTATACGCTTATCGTGCCTCCCTTGTGAGGGGAGACATCCGTCTCAAAGACCACGACGAGGTCCGTTGGATAGCTGTCAATGAGCTCGCTCAATACGACTTTCCGGAACCGGACCGGCACATTGCGTCGGTGCTTATAGGGCAGCAGGAAAAGCATCTCATAACTCATAGCTCTTAGAAAATCGTATATCGTATATCAAAAATATATTAAATCCGTTCGGGGGCAGGCGTTCGGCGAGAACAAACGTAACAGGATTCATCCAATTACGAATTACGATTCACGAGGGCTTTTCACTTTTTACCTTTTACTTTATTAGCCATGAGCTGGGGTTCCGAGTGCTTTCTCTATTGTTTCTATCAGCCGTTCAATGCCCTCTCTCTTTGTACATGAGATCGAGACCGCATGATGCCTCTGTTCGGCATATTGAAGGTACGTCCTGTCTACCCTGTCGATCTTGTTAAAGACAATGATCCCCTTCTTGTCATCCAGTCCGATGGTGCGAAGCGTATCTTCAACAATGCCCATCTTCTCCTCGAAATCCTGCGCGCTGACGTCCACAAGGTGTATCAAAAGGTGCGCGTCCTCAAGCTCCTCTAATGTCGCGATAAAGGCCCTGAGAAGGACCTGGGGCAATCTGTCGATAAAGCCGACAGTGTCGGTGAGGATGATCGCCTTCCGCTCTGGGTACTTGATCGTCCTGGTTGTAGGGTTCAGGGTGCTGAAGGGCCTGTCTTCAACCTCAACGGCGCTCTTTGTAAGGAGGTTTAAAAGCGTCGATTTGCCGGAATTGGTATATCCTATGATCGATACGATGGGTATCCCTGAGAACCGCCTCTTCTCCCGTTTCTTCTCCCTCACCTTTCGTATCTCGACAAGCTTCTTCTCCAGGAAAGCGATTTTATCCCTGATGCGCCTCCTGTCTACCTCAAGCTTTGTTTCGCCTGGGCCCCTTCCCCCGATGCCCCCTGTCAATCTCGAAAAGGCCGTGTTCTTCTCCGCAAGCCTCGGGAGGATGTATTTCAACTGCGCCAGCTCTACCTGGATCTTTGCCTCATTCGTGTTCGCCCGCCCGGCGAAGATATCGAGAATGAGCTGGTTCCTGTCGATGACCTTTAGCTCCGTCATCGATGAGATGCTGTTCATCTGGCCCGGCGTCAACTCCTCATCGAAGACAAGGAGATCTGCGCCGAGCTGCTGGCACCTCATGATGATCTCCCCGATCTTTCCTTTTCCTACAAGATACCTTGGATGCAGCTCCTTCGGCCTCTGAGTAGCCGTATCGAGCACCGTGATACCCGCCGAATAACAGAGGTCCTTCATCTCCGCGATGTGACCCTCAACATCCTTGTCGCGTCCAGGAGGGACAACGCTTACGAGAACGCACTGATCCTTATTTCCGCCGGTAATATAAAACCTGCCGCGGGCGCGGACAAATTCATTTTCCAGCTCGGTAATGAAGGAAACGAAATCGATATCAAGTTCCTGTATGCCGACAGGGTCCATAAATGCCCATGTCTTGCCTTCCCTGTTCTCAGGGACAAGGTGGCCAATATGGATCGATGCCCCCCTTTCGCCGGTCCTTTCGGTGATACAGGCAACCAGGTCAAGCTGCAGGATCGCCAGGTCTGTCAGGTCTTCTCTGGAGAGCAATTCGCCGTTCAGGTGCGTATGGATGAACCTTAGGCCTCTGAACCGCGCCCTGCCGACCCTTTCCGTGGAAAGCCTCGGTATCTCTATTCCCCTGTTATCGCCGACGACAACGTACTCTACCATGCCCCTCCTGTTTATGAGGATGCCTATCTGTCGCGACGCCTCTTTTGAGACCTGCATGATCTGCCTGGCCGTATCGAAAGGAATGACGGCAGTCGGTTCAACCCTTTTTTTATAAAGATTGATGAGCCTTCGTCTGATGAGGTGATGAAGTCCCTGCGTATTGCCGTAAAGTTCTATAACTGCTCCTAATATTAGCTCGTGCTTGTCAGCAAATCCCTGTCTATCTCCATCCTGGCGTAGTAGTTGACGCTGTCGAGGAGGATGGCAACGCGCTCCTGGCCGTCAAGCGCCTTCTCGAATATTCCTGTCAGCCCCTTGAACGGTCCGTCCTTGATAAAGATCTTCTCGCCCTTCCTGAATTCCTGTTTTTTGATCGTCGCGACGCCGTCCTCGAGGCGACTTTTGATAAATGTGATGATCTCATCCTGAAGCGGGATTATCCTGCCGTTGAAATTGACGATCGTCTTCACCCCTCTGGTATATTTAACAAGACGAAATTCATCCACAGGGTGAAATTTTACAAAGATGTAGCCCGGGAACATAGGCTCGATATAGTTGACAAATTTGCCCTCTCTGTATCTCCTCATCCTCAGTTTTGGAGAGAGCGCTTCGATGCCCCCGCCAAGAAGGTTGCCGGCGGCGCGGTCTTCATTCCTCGGCTTCGTGTTTACCACATACCATCGTTTCATGCCTACTATTATCAGGGAAAATATGCGATTTTGCAAGACAAACAGTTGACAGGATGAACAGAGGTCGTTTAACATATGTAACTGAATTTATTCTTGAACAATGGCTGATGAAGACCTTACAAAGCTAAAGATCGATAAATCCACGCCGTCGCTTCGTCCTCGGAAGGGCAGGAAGGCGTTTTACATCACAGGCCTCGCGGTGCTTATCCTGCTCGTCATGCTCTTCCTGACAGGTATCTTTGCACCGGCAATACGCGTTGAGACCGGGAGCGTCGCACTGGTCTACCCTTCTCAGGTCGTTACCCTGCTCAACGCGAGCGGCTACGTTGTGCCCCAGCGAAAGGCTGCGGCCGCTTCAAAGGTAACAGGGAGACTTGTGGCGCTCTATGTGGAGGAAGGAAGCAAGGTCAAAAGAGGGCAGGTCATCGCGCAGCTGGAAAATGACGACATCACAGCATCCAGGAAGCAGGCGCTGGCAAACCTCGACGTTTCACGGAGCAGCCTCGAACAGGCAAAGGCCGAGCTCAAGGACGCGGAAATGTCATTCGACCGCGAAAGGCGGCTTCTTGAAAAAGAATTTACTACACAGGCATCCTACGACGCCGCAGAGGCGCGGTACAAAAAGGCAGCGGCAGCCGCTGCATCAGCCGNNGCCGATGTGGCTCTGGAATATACCTACATCAGGGCGCCCTTTGACGCTGTGGTGCTCACCAAAAACGCGGATATCGGCGACATCGTAACCCCCCTCGGCGCTGCCGCCAACGCAAAGGCGGCCGTTGTGACCATCGCCGACATGTCTTCGCTCCAGGTAGAGGCTGATGTCTCGGAGTCAAACATAGAAAGGCTGAAGGTGGGCCAGCCCTGCGAGATACAGCTTGACGCCTTTCCCGACGCGCGTTTTGCCGCCGCCGTTCATATGATCGTACCCACCGCCGACAGGAGCAAGGCAACGGTCATGGTCAAGGTAAAGTTCGTTGACAGGGATGAACGGGTGCTGCCGGAGATGAGCGCCAAGGTCGCATTCCTGTCGCGGCCACTCGGAGTGGAAGAGAAGCGGCCGAGAACCGCCCTAAGCCAAAAGGCCCTTGTTAAAAGAAACGGCAGGACGGCGGTCTTTGTCGTAAAAGAGGGGCGCGTCATCGAGACGCCTGTCGAGACCGGCGAGAGGATAGGCGATGCGATAGAAGTGAAAAGCGGCGTCAAGGCCGGCGACAAGGTCGTCATCAGCCCTCCCAAGACCCTCAGGAACAATGCAAGGATCAGGCTTGCAGAACAGTAATGGAAAAGCCTCCCGCCATAGTAGAGATCAGAGATCTGACCAAAGTATACTACCGCGGGAACCAGATCGTCCCTGTTCTCCGCGACATCTCTTTTGATATCGGCCAAGGGGAGTTTCTTGCCCTGATGGGACCGTCAGGCTCAGGGAAGAGCACGCTCCTTAACCTCATAGCAGGGATTGACGAGCCCGACAGCGGCACCATCAAGGTCGGCGGGATCGATATCACCGCCTTGCCGGAAACAGAGCTCGCCCGCTGGCGTGCGGTCCACGTTGGCTTTATCTTCCAGTTCTACAACCTCATACCTGTCCTGACCGCCTTTGAAAATGTGGAGCTTCCGCTTAT
>DIFC01000036.1 GCA_002418945.1 Deltaproteobacteria bacterium UBA5758
ACCTGAAAAATATTGTTGCCCTTCACAGCGATGTATCGCAGGGTATCCGTCGACTCAAAAACGATCTTTCCTGTGCCGGGCAGCGGCGTGACATCAGACTTCATCCGTTCCTTTCCATCGATCACAACAAGCCGATCCCTGCCCTCCAGGGCTATGTAGGCCACATGCGCGCCATCCGGGCTGAACACGAGAGACCTTTCAACAATACCGTCGTATGCCTTCCCTTCTTTGCCGTCGACAACTGCCAACTGTTTTTTTCCGCTCTGGACGATATAGGCGAGGCGGTTTCCATCAGGGCTGAAAACAGGGTTATCAGAAACAGTATCTTCGTAAGGCCTTCCTTCCTTCATGTTATGGACAACGAACCATGCACCGTCCTTCTGGGCGCCATAGGCGTATTGCCGGCTATCCGGGCTGAAGACAGGCGTTTCCAATAGGTCGTAAGGCCTGCCTTCTTCCCCGTCGAGGACCACGAACCACTTGGAGCCGGACTTTGCGCCATAGATGAGCTTCTTGCCGTCAGGGCTGAAAATGGGGGTGCCCTGTTTTATGCTGTCATATGATTTCTCTTCTTTTCCGTCGAGGACCACGGACCACCTGTTGCCCATTCGGGCATTATAGGCAACACGTTTGCCGTCAGGACTGAAGGCAATGGTTGTCCCGACACCGTCATATCGCGTGCTTTCCTTCTCATCGAGAACGAAGACGACCTTATTATCTGCAAATGCATTATAAGCGACGTGCATGCCGTCGGGGCTGAAGACCGGCGTCCCGGCCATGATGGCATCGTAGTATTTGCCCTTTCTGCCGTCGACGGCAACGTGCCAGTTGTTCCCGATGCGCACATTATAGGCAAGGCGTCTGCTGTCAGGGCTGAAGACCGGTATTCCTATGTCGTCATATCGTTCCCCTTCTTTTTCATCTGCCACGACGAACCACTTGTCCCCGGATTTAGCAGGATAGGCGATCTTCGTACTGTCGGGGCTGAAGGTAATGAGATGAACGGCTATAAGATCATACTGCTTGCCTTCCATGCCATTGACGACCACGACCCACTTATCGCCAGATTTTGCGCCATAGGCAAAACGCCTGCTGTCGGGGCTGAAGACCGGCGCGCCGAGATTATCATATCCTTTCCCTTCGTTGCCGTCGATGACAACGACATATTTTTCCCCGCTTATTTTTTTAATAAAAGCCGTCCGCCTGTTGTCAGGACTTGCCCAGAAGGATGCCCCGACAATAGATGAAATATCAATTCCGGCAGTAACACCGCCTGATGCGGCCGCTCTTCGGGGGGCTGCCTGACCGTAGGCCGATCCGCTTAAGCCTATGAAAAGGCAGAATAAGATGATCAGTGATCTTTTTAACATTCCGGCACCTTATTATGTCTTCTTGCTTTATTTATTTTCTTGCCCCCGGGACGTTTTGTCAATGAATTCTTTCTTACCATTTTTTGAACATAAAGAACACAGCCCCGATGATCATCATAAAGGCGACGATATAATTCCACCGCAGGCCTTCCCTTAAGTAGAGGATGGAGAAAAAGGCGAAGACTATAAGGGTAATAACCTCCTGTATGATCTTTAGTTGTGCGGCCGAGAATTGAGAGTGCCCCATCCTGTTTGCCGGTACCTGAAAACAGTATTCAGCAAAGGCAATAAGCCAGCTGAAGAGGATCACTTTCCAGAGGGCAGTTTCCTTGAATTTGAGGTGCCCGTACCATGCCATGGTCATAAAAACATTTGAGATCGTCAGCATCGCAACCGTTTTCATATGGTTCCTTCCTTAAAATGCTATAGAATAGAAAAAATGAAAAATTATCCATGAATTTTTACAACGTGTACGGGTTTCCAGTCAAGCCTATTCCGACACTACATTGTTGTTCGTTGCGCCTTTGTTTGATAGACTATATGATACGATATCTTTGGAGGGTAAAAATGAAGAAGAAGGTCATTATCATAGGAGCCGGCCTCGCCGGGATGATCGCAGCCCATAAGGCGGAGAGAGAGGGCGTAGAGGCCGTTCTTATCGACAGGGGGTCCATCGGGCTCGGCACCAATTCGGCCATGGCGAACGGCGTCATTGCGGGTACGACAGGTTCATACAGCGGAAAAGAATATGTTGCCGATTCGATCGATATAGGGAGAGGGATCAACAGGCGGCGAATGGTAGAGATTGCTGCGGCAGGTGTAGAAGCCGCGATTTCCATGCTCCGCTCCGTTGGGCTCAATGTCGTGGAAGGGACGAACCTGTATTCCGTGAAATCGCCTGATCCGGAGGTCATCCCGGGTGTGACCATTGTCAAAAAGCTCGCTGAGGCGGTTTTTTCTCTCAATGGGTTTCGCGCCGTAACGGGCTTTTATGTGACGGATATCGTGAAGGCGGAAGGGCGTGCGTGCGGCGTAAGAGGCCTGAATGCCGCAGGGCAGGAGGTTGCGATCGCCGCCGACGCGGTAATCCTTGCCGCCGGCGGCGCAGGCGCGGCATATCTGAAGAACGATAATCAGAAGACTATAATGGGACAGGGGTATGAGCTTGCCGCAAAGGCAGGGCTTCCCCTGTGGGACATGGAATTCGTCCAGTTCTACCCCCTTGTCTTTGCCGACCCCCATCTGCCTTCCATGCTTATCTTTCCTCCGTACCACGAAGCAATAGAGTTGACAAACAGCTCGGGGGAGGATATCGCCATGAAATACGGTCTTGATAATATAAACGAGGCCGTTACAAAAAAACGTGATGAGTTTTCCGCTCTCCTCTTTCAGGAGTTGCATTCAGGACCCGTGTGGATGGACTTCAGGAATATCCCGCCAGAGATGTGGAAGAAGCACCCCTTAAGCCTTCTCGCTAAGATGAAGCATGATTTCTCAAAGGAGCCTGTCGCTGTTTCGCCTGCAGCACACTTTTTCATGGGTGGCGTGAAGATAGGCGAAGGATGCGAAACGGATCTGCCGGGACTTTTTGCCTGCGGAGAGGTGGCATTTGGACTACATGGAGCCAACAGGCGCGGAGGCAATGCGTTGCTGGAATGCGTAGTTTTCGGAAGCATCGCCGGCAGAAACGCAGCATTGTATGCTTTGGGAAATGATGCGCCCCCAATGAAGGAGCCCGCTTCTGCAGCGAGAGCCATGTCTGACGACAGAGTTGATCTTTGTGCAATCCGCAGGGAGATACGTGAGATTGCCTGGAATCATGCAGGCGTAGTGCGGGACGAGGAAGGCGTGCGAAAAGGGCTTGAGAAGATTGCCGGGGTGCAGGGGAGATTAGGGATGGTTCTGCCACACACCACTAAGGAACAAAGGCTGAAATGTGACCTCCAGAGCGCTGCCTTTACGGTGAAAGCGATCCTGACGGCAAGCCTCGGCAGGAAAGAGAGCCGGGGAAGCTTACTCCGCAGCGATTTCCCGAACGAGGACAACGCCAACTGGAAGAAGAACTCCTGCCTGAAATACGACGCGGAGCGTAGTATGTTCTTGATGAGCTTCGAGGACGCCGGATAGAAGATTGAAGCCCTGTCCTCGGACTTGCGATCCGTTGGATGCCGAGGTTTTACCGTTATGTGCCCGTGCCGGCCGGTCCCCCTTTATCAAACCGGTCTTCCAGCTCCCCGATGTATGCGGAAAGGGTGTTTACAGACTCTTCCACCATGGAGCGGAGATCGCGGTCAAGCTGGTCCATCCTTGCCAGCAGGGCCTCCCTCGACTCTGCATCCAGATCTGCCTGCCTCTTTAGCCCTTCTTCCAGGAATCCTCGCAATTCGGTGAAACGAGAAGCCTCCGCCTTGTCTGCAAGCTCTTTGTTTGCCTGCAGCTCCCGCGTGTGGCGGCGGGTCTCGAGGAGAACCGACGACTGCAGGTAGACCACAAACACGAGGAACAACCCTGTGAGAAAGACCAGCAACGCGAGCATGATCAATCCGAGCGGCGCCTGAACTGTAGCAAACCCCAGTGAAAGTGTTGTCGGCGCCATGAATACACTCCAGTTAAGTGCAGCGAAAGCGGCAATTGCGACTAGTACTATCATCAAAAACAGTGTACTGATCTTCATATGTGTCAACCCCCTTATCGTCTCCTGCTCTTTTCTTTATTTTCCTGCAATTTCAGATAATTTGCAATAAACAAATCCTGCAGCGGGAAATGAGAGGTGTTCCGGCATATTGACATCTCGGCCGCAGAGCATCTTATGAGCGAAAAAATATCAATAGTTATATGGAAATTGTAAAGGCTATTGGGTTAGATTGAAGGTATGGCGAAATACAACGATCTGCGCGGCAAGGCGCTCTTATTTCTGATGTGCCTATGGTTCCTGTGGTTCATAAACTTTAACATCCGGATGATCTTCTCGCCGATACTGCCTATTGTTGAAGATGAGTTCGCCATCAATCATGCCCAGGCAAGTGGTATCTTTGCCTTCCTTTCTGTTGGATATAGCATCGCGGTGCTGGTCTGCGGACTTTTCTCGGGGACCTTCGGCTACAAAAGGTCTATCTTTTTCTCTATGTTATTTTTGAGCTTGATATCCTTCTCGATCCCTTTTGTCCAGACATTTTGGCTGCTCTATGTCTTCGGTTTTTTCATCGGTCTTGCTGTGGGCTTTTATCTTCCTTCGGCCATGCCTTTAATGACTGAGTATTATTCGGAAAACAACTGGGGCAAGGTGATCGCTATTCATGATACCGGCGCTTCGATATCTATATTCTCTACACCTTTGATCGTCCTTTTTCTTCTTGGGTTCTTTTCATGGCGGGACATCTTTTTGGTATTGGCGTTCGTTTTTTTGGCCGCCGCCATTATTTTCTTCTTCTCATGCAGCGAGATAAAGATCGATAGCCCTCCGAAGTTAATATACAAAGACCTTATGAGGATGCCGTTGCTCTGGCTTATGGTCGTAATCTGGATCTTTGGTATAGGCGGGAACATGGGCATTTATGCCGTCATCCCGCTTTACCTTACCAAGGAGCTCGGTTTGGAGCTTAATTATGCAAATACCATACTGGGCATATCAAGACTGGGATCGATCGGTGTGTCAATCTTGTGCGGCTTTCTGATCGACAAGTTCAACCTGCGGATGTTAATGTTCCTTGTGCTGCTCGTTACGGGCATTACGACCGTTCTTATGGGGCTTGTCTCTACCGGATTCATGGGGATCATTCTTTTCCTCCAGGCCTTGTGCGTGACGGCCTTTTTCCCCGTTGGCCTTGTGGCAATAGCAAGAGCCTTCAACCGGGAAAAAAGAAGCCTGGCTACAGGCATTATCTTTGCTTTAAGTATAGCCTCCGGGGGAGGATTGATCCCCTATCTTCTCGGTCTCGCAGGGGACCTTCACAGCTTCGGGCTGGGTATCGCTATTCTCGGCATATTTATTTCATTGTCCAGCCTGGTCGTTTTTCATGTGAAAGAGCTTAAATAGCATAAAGGCAGTCGTCAGCAGACATTCGATNNNCTAAGGTTAAGCAAACTGCCGGTTCTCCTCAACCTCAACCCGATTCTTCCTGCTATGAGCTATAAACCATGAGCCGTCTTCTTGCCAGTTGATAAAGCATCCGCAGTGTGATACAAATACAATCAAGAGATTAATGCGTTATGGCGAATGAGCTTTTACGGAAGATCCCGAAGGTCGATGATATCCTGAAGCATAAGGACTGGAAAATGATTGTCCGAAAATATCCTGAGGACATAGCAAAAGACGCCCTGAGGGAATATCTCGATGAGCTGAGGATCAGCATCAAAGAGGGAAGGGCAACTACCGTACCGCCTGCCGGCGATATCATAAGCGCCGCGCAAAAGAGGGCGGCACTCGTTACCGCACCGGGGCTGAGGCGCGTTATCAACGGGACGGGTGTTGTTATCCATACAAACCTCGGCAGGTCCCTCCTTGCGCAAAAAGCCATCGATGCCATTGTGAATGCAGCATCACACTATACCAACCTCGAATATAACCTCCAAAAGGGAACGCGGGGCGAGCGCTACGAACACTGTACCCATATACTGAGAAGGCTTACAGGTTCTGAGGGCGCCCTTGTTGTGAATAATAACGCCGGGGCAGTTTTCCTCATCCTTAATACCCTCGCAGAGGGGAAAGAGGTCATAATCTCAAGGGGCGAGCTTATTGAGATAGGCGGGTCCTTCAGGATACCTGACGTGATGAAAAAGAGCGGCGCCATCCTGAGGGAGGTTGGGACAACCAACAGGACATACATTGAAGATTATGAACGTGCCATAACCGATGGCACTGGGCTTATCATGAAGGCCCATACAAGCAATTTCCGGATCAGGGGCTTTGCTCATGAAACGAGCATGGAGAACCTCATTGCCCTTGGGCGCAAATACAATATCCCCACATTCTATGATGCCGGAAGCGGGTTGTTTTTTCCGATGGGCGAGGCGAACACGCAGGGCGAGCCGTTGATAACCGCTGAAATCACCAAGGGGCTTGACGTACTGTCTTTCAGCGGCGACAAGCTTCTCGGGGCGCCGCAGGCCGGGATCATCCTCGGAGACAGCACGTGCATCGACATGATGAAGAAGAACCCTCTCACGAGGGCGCTGCGGCCCGATAAATTCACCCTCGCCGCGCTCGAAAACACATTGATTCTCTATCTTGACATGGATACCGCGAAGCGGGAGATACCCACCCTCGCGATGATCTATCAGGACGGTAATATGCTAAAGCGAAAGGCGCGGCGGATTGCGACAGCAATCAGAAAAAGGTGCGCCAGCCTGATCGTGTCTGTTGCTGCCGTGCACTCCGAGGCGGGAGGGGGAAGCCTTCCCGACGTTGTGATCCCCTCATTTGCACTTGTGCTCCAGCCGCAGGCGATGAGCGTGGGACATTTTGAAGAGAGGCTGCGCAGTCTTGATATTCCTGTGATCGGCAGGATCGAGAAAGGGCGCCTTGTTGTCGACATGAGAACGATCCTGAAAGATGACGAGCCCCTCCTGGTAGCAGGGATAAAGACCGCCCTAAGGGGATGAACAATACATTCCGCATCATCTGCGACGAGGAGGACATGAGGCTTGACGTCCTCCTCTCCGAAAGGCTTTCCCTCACAAGAACGAAGGTGAAAGATATGATCGAGAGGGGATATGTCCGTATTGCCGGGAGATCCCCGAAACCATCGCTGAAGGTAAAAAAATCGATGGAGGTAGAAGGAGAGATCCCCGAAGAAGAGCCGTTGACCATTGTGGCGCAGGCGATACCGCTGGACATCATCTATGAAGACAACTATCTCCTTGCCATCAACAAGCCTGCCGGCATGGTAGTCCACCCTTCCTTCGGGCACAGCGAGGGGACGCTGGTAAACGCGGTACTGGGATACCTTGGACAGAGGTGCGAGGAACAAGGAGCGAGGAACGAGGAAAGCAAAACCACGCTGAACGCTGAACGCCGAACGCTGAACGCCGAACCGGCAGGTTCGGCGATTCGTCCCGGCATCGTCCATAGGCTTGATAAGGGTACAACGGGGGTTATTATTGTCGCGAAAGACACGAAGACCCAGGAGATGCTTTCGGACCTCTTTAAAGAAAGAAGGGTCCGGAAGGTTTATCTGGCGATCGTTGAAGGCGCCCCAAAAGATGAGGAATGGACCGTAGAGGAGAACATCGGCAGGCACCCGGTGGAACGGAAAAAGATGGCTGTTCTAAAAGGAAAGGGAAGAAGTGCGCTGACAAGATTCAAAGTCCTGGAGAGGCTCAACGGATTTGCCTATATCGAGGCATGCCCGCGGACGGGAAGGACTCACCAGATAAGGGTGCACCTTGCGTGCTCCGGACATTCTATAGTTGGTGATGAATTATACGGAAAGAGATCAAAACGGTTGGCGGGGAGGCCTTTCCTCCATGCCTGGAGGATAGAATTTGCACATCCGGTCAGCAAAGAACCTGTCTCAATCCAAGCGGCGGTGCCGGAGGACATGCTGGAATTCATCGAAAGCGCAAAGCGCAAGTCATGAAAAGAATCTGTTCAACGTTAATGCAAGACAGACCAGATAGACGAAATAGACTAAATGGACTAAATGGACCAGAGAGACCGATTTGTTTGCTGATAGCCGGCAATAAAGGATGAACATGAAGTTTGAGCTCGCGAAAAAAGACAACTGGTCGTATTACCGCTTCCCGGAACTGGAGGCGGAAGGCGTTGTGCATGGTTTTTTCACGAGGGCGTCCCCATCGCTTGAGCCTTACGGAAAAGACGGCAGGGCGTTTCTTGATGCCTTTGCGTTGCGGCGCTTTGTTGCGATGAAACAGGAGCACGGCGACGCGATCCATGTAATCAGAGACGGAGAGAAGGCTGCGAGCGGCGACGGTATAATCGTCATTGAAAAGAATGTCGCAGGGGTCATAAAGACCGCCGATTGTCTGCCGGTCATCATCGCTGCCCCGGGATTGCCGATGGCAGCCATAGTACACGCAGGCTGGCGGGGTACCGCCGTGAAGATCACCGGGAAAGCAGTGCAAAAAATGGCAGAGCTCGGCGCGGCAAGAGAAGGCCTCGTTGTCCTTATGGGCCCCTCTATCGGCCCGTGCTGCTACGAGGTGAAGGAGGATGTGGCAAGTATATTTTTGAAAAAGGGTTTCACAGAGAGGGTCTTTCATAAGGCCGGGGAAGCCACTTACCTTGATATACGGGAGGCAAACAGGGAGCTTTTGCGCCGTGAAGGCGTAACAAAAATATATGATGCCGGCCTTTGCACGTATTGCAGCGACGGACTTTTTGCCTCCTACAGGCGGGGTGAAAAAGGCAGCAGGCAGATAAACTTTGTTTCTCTCAGGGGATAAGGTATAATAACCATAGCCAAAAAGCCTTGAGCTGTGAGCCGGTTTTGATATGAGATACAAAAAAGAACTTTTTATCGCATCGCTCATATTCCTCACCCTCGGAATCCTCATCTACCTCGAGACGCAGCTCCCTTTCTTTACGAAATTCCTCCCCGTTGGCGAGAACAAGTTTGTCATCATCATACTGAACATAAACCTGCTGCTGATCCTCCTCTTCCTCTTTCTCATTACAAGGACGGTGGTCAAGGCCTATATTGAGAAAAAGCGGGGCATATGGGGGGCCGGGCTCAAGCAGAAGCTCACCTCAACGCTACTCATTATCTCCATCGTGCCTTCCTTTACGCTTTTCATCCTGGCAACCGGTTTTTTCTATGTCAGCATGGACAAGTGGTTCAGCCAGAAGATAGAAGACACAATAGAAAATGCCCTTAACCTCACGCAGTTCCATTATGAGGACATTTTCAACCGATACGAAAAGATCGGCGCATCCCTCGCAGGTGAAATAAAAAAGAGGAATCTGCTGGCAGATGAAACGGGGCTGAGCGCTTATATAAATGGAAGCGCCAGAACATATTTCCTCGACTACCTGTCTGTCCATAATATGTCGGGAGGCATTATCAGGGTCAGGGGCAGCCTCAAAGAGGACCTTGATGAGCGATTGTCGAAGAAAATCAGATCGGCGGTCCAGGGAGACACCGTGCGGGAGATCATCCCCGTTGAGAAAGGAGAGCTGGTCATTACGGGCACAAAGGTACTTGATGGCTCCGGGAAAGTGCAGGCGCTTCTGTTCGTGGGAGACACGATCAGGGTGCACGGATCGCAGCGTATCAAGGAGATCGCAGCAACCCACAAGGAATTCAAAGAATCGCGGGCATTCAAAAAGGTCCTGAAGTACAGCTTTATCATACCGCTTTTTTTCATTACCATACTGACGATCTTTTTTTCCATGTGGGTAGGGATAAAGATTGCTGCCGAGATCACTATTCCCCTCGATCGCATCAAGGAAGGCGCATCGATCATAGCGAAGGGCAAGTTCGATATAAACCTCGAGGATCGGGGCAAAGACGAGATAGGCACCCTTGTGAAGGCCTTTAACAGCATGGCCAGGGAGCTCCAGATAACAAAAGACGAGATCGAGGAGAAGCGAAGGTATATAGAGGTCATCCTTGACAACGTTGCAACGGGCATCATCTCTACAGACACGCGGGGGAATATCCTTTTTCTCAACAGGGCGGCGAAGGCGATACTGGGTATCGAGAGGGAACAATTCGTTGGAACTCCGCTCAAGGATGTCCTTGGAGATGACTTCAGGGATCTCATGAAATCCTTTCTAAAAGAGGTCAAGAGGGCAGAGGGCGGGAGCATTACAAAGGAAGTGCGGCTCAACCTCAAGAAGGACATAACGTATATCAGGGCTTCGCTCACGGTCCTGACGGATGAGGCGAAAAAGACGGAAGGATTCATCATTGCCTTTGATGACATCACACATATAGTGAGGGCAGAAAAACTCGCGACCTGGAGGGAGATCGCGAAGAAGCTCACCCACGAGATCAAAAATCCGTTGACGCCCATCATCCTTTCTGCCGAGAGGATCAGGAGGAAGCTGCTGGCTAAGTTTACCGGCGACGAAAAGGAGGTTCTCGACGAGACGACATCGGTTATTATACGTTCTGTGGATGATATAAAGGGGATCGTGAACGAGCTCACGAAGCTGACCCACGCGTCGCAGACAAAGACCCTTGAGGACCTGAACGCCATCGTGGAGGAGACGATGGGGCTTTATAAGCACCTCTACCAGAACATCACCTTTCGATATGAAAATGAAGAGATACCCCCGCTGAGAGTGGACAGGGACGGGATCAAAAGGGCCCTTATCAATCTTATCACCAATTCCGTGAAGGCGATCGAAGATGGTCAAGGCACTATCACCGTTCAAACGAGATACTCGAAAGATAAAGGCGCGGGCATTATAGAGATAGCCGATACGGGGAAGGGAATTCCCGACGAGGACAAGGAGAAGGTCTTTGACCCTTACTTTACCAAGGATAAAGAAGGGCTGGGCCTTGGCCTGGCGATCGTCCATTCGATCATACTGGAGCACAATGGAAAGATCCGCGTGGAAGACAACTCCCCGAGAGGGGCGAGGCTCGTCATCGAGCTGCCGATCATTGAAACATGATTAGCTATTAGCTCTCAGCTTACCTTTCACATTTCACGGGGTTCATCACCTTGCGTTTTACGGGTGTTGATGCTGGCGTCCTTTCAATCACAGCATTTCTGTGTTATATTATTGTTATGAAAGTGATTTGTGCGAACAAAAAGGCATACCACGACTACCACATAGAGGAGAAGTTCGAGGCCGGTATCGTGCTCACGGGGACCGAGGTAAAGGCGCTCCGCGAGGGAAAGGCAAACCTGAAGGACAGCTACGCGCGGGTGAAAGACGGCGAGATCTTCCTTGTCAACGCCCATATAAGCCCCTATTCCTGCGGGAACATCTATAACCACGACCCGAAGCGGACCCGGAAGCTGCTCATGCACGCGAGAGAGATAGACAGGCTTTTGGGAAAAGTGAAGGAGAGGGGATTCACGCTGGTGCCTTTGTCGCTGTACTTCAATAAGCGCAACATGGCAAAGATGGAGATCGCGCTGGCAAAAGGCAAGACCCTCTATGACAAGAGGGAAAGCATAAAACGGAAGGATGAAAAGAGGTTAAGAGAAAGGGAGATAAGGCAAAGATAATGGGGGCGACAGGTTTCGACAGGGATGTAAGGGTCAAAGAGGCATGCCGGGTTACTGCTTACCCGTACCCAAGCGGAACTAAACACAACTGCAGACTCTCACGAGTACGCACTAGCCGCGTAAAGCGGCTACATCATCCGGACTTTCTTCCTGCTTCAAGTCCGGAATGGTGTCATTCAAGCAGGATAGCCTCCCTGAACGCCTGTACAGGTAGGCGAAGACTTACGGGCTGGGATGGCGGAAAACCTGTCAGCGGGTGTTTCGTAATCCGAGATCACAACACTGACTAAGCATGTAGTCTCTCTGATCGCCTTCTTCTTTGGACGCGGGTTCGATTCCCGCCGCCTCCACCATTTGAAAATCCGATACAGTGCAACAAAGTATGGAACCCGTTAGAAATAGCGGGTTTTTTCTTGTTGTTTGTCCAAAGAAGTGCTATAAGATTTATTAGAATCCGGCAGTTTTGGGGGTATTTTAACCATGTAGATACCCCCAAAAGAAATGACATACCCCCAAAAAGGAGGAAAAAGCCCATGCCTAAAAGGATTATGCCGTTATCAGAAACCAAAGTCCGTAGCGCTAAGCCCCAAGGGAAGGAGTACAAGCTTTTTGACGGACAAGGTCTATTTCTTTTGGTTACTTCTTCGGGCGGTAAGTTATGGCGCTTGAAGTATCGTTTTGACGGTAAAGAGAAAATGCTTTCCGTAGGAACATACCCGGAAATATCTCTTGCAGAGGCCAGGGCGCACAGAGACAAAGCCCGGAAACAGATAGCAAACAGTATTGACCCTGGAGCCGTCCGCAAGGCTATGAAACAGACGACGACAGCCGAAACGGAGACTTTCGAGGTAATCGCCCGTGAGTGGCATGCCAAGTTCACCCCCATGTGGAAACCGGGTCATGCTGACACGATTATGGCGCGCCTTGAACGTGATGTGTTCCCATGGATGGGGAAACGGCCGATAAATGGGATAAGAGCGCCTGAGCTTCTCGCAATACTTCGCCGGGTGGAAAACCGGGGCGCCTTGGAGACGGCGCACAGGATCAGGAGTATTGCCGGTCAGGTTTTCCGCTATGCAGTCGCCACGGGCAGGGCGGAACGTGACTGTTCAGGAGATTTGAAAGGAGCCTTACCTCAGCCCAGGGAAAGGCACCATGCTGCCATCACAGAGCCTAAAGAGGTTGGTCCCCTTCTGCGTGCAATAGATGGCTACCAGGGACAGTTTGTTGTCAAATGTGCCCTGCAGCTCGCCCCCCTGTTCTTTGTGCGTCCCGGAGAACTGAGAAACGCGGAGTGGGAGGAAATAGATTTTGATCAGGCTCAGTGGAATATCCCTGCACACAAGATGAAAATGAAACAGGCCCATATCGTTCCTTTGTGCGCCCAAGCAAAAGAGATATTAATAGAATTAAAGCAATTGACCGGGAAAAGTAAATATGTTTTTCCCTCAGGCAGATCATTTGCAAGACCCATGAGCAATAATGCTATCCTTGCAGCACTACGTCGTATGGGATACGACAAGGAGACCATGACCGGCCATGGATTTAGGGCAATGGCTAGAACTATCCTTGACGAGGTATTACAGGTAAGGCCTGATTTCATCGAACATCAGCTTGCCCATGCCGTGAGAGATCCAAACGGAAGGGCCTACAATAGAACCACGCACCTTGCAGAACGCAGAGAGATGATGCAGTTATGGGCTGACTATCTGGACGGGTTGAAGCAAGGTGCACAGATATTACCGTTTTCGAAGAAGATATGAGTAATTTGTAAAAAAACGGACAGGACTCTCAAGCTGTCCATGGCCTACCCCCAATCAATCGGTCCAGTTTCTATGTTAGACTCTGGATACAATGACCGCTCCCCCAAAAACTGTACAGGCCATAATGTTAGTCTTCCGGTCTTTTAAGCCACATTCCGGCGGCTCATTTCTGCAAATTCATCGGGTGTCAAATCGCCCAGGGAACTGTGCGGCCTGAACCCGTTATAGTCCTTCCTCCAGGGCCGACCTTGGGATAGGCGCTGCTCTGGAGGAGATCGAGAGGAACAGTGGGATCTTCTATGATGCGGCAGTAGTGAAGATTTGTCTTAAGCTATTTAGGGAGAAAGAGTTTCATTTTGGATAACATATTCCTATATTCCTGATACCTAAACAATCACGCTAAAAATACTGGCACGAGATAGAAAGCGGCCAGGAGTAGGTCCCTGGTTTCGCATCTTCGGCAAGGAGAAACCGGTAGCTTAATTCGGCGGTAATGGCGGCGCGGCTATAGGGCTGGTGAACAAAGGCACTTCCCGAAGTTATCCAGATTTCGTTGGCCAGTCCCCGTACCCGCGCTTCCCTCAGGGGCCATTGGATGCCCTGAAGGGTGAGCATGTAACCGGCCGGATTGTTATTCCTGACCTGGATGCGCGAGGCGCTTTCCATATCTATATATCCTTTACGTATATCTTCATCGGTAATGATTATCTCGCGCGCCTGATGGAGTATTTTAAG
>DIFC01000008.1 GCA_002418945.1 Deltaproteobacteria bacterium UBA5758
TCTTCAGCCAGAGGGAGATCGGCAGAGACACACAGACATTTGCCGGCGCGTTGAAGAGGATAGTCCGCGAGGACGCCGATGTAGCCTTTGTCGGGGAGATCAGGGAGCGGGAGTCAATGAAGGCGGCCCTGGAGATAGCGGAAACAGGGGCGCTCGTATTTTCAACAATGCATACCCTGAATGTAGCGCAAACGATAAACAGGATAATAGATTTTTTTCCTGACCATGAAAAGAATACGGCGAGAACGCAGGTTGCAAACGTTTTGAAGGCCGTGGTCTCCCAGCGGCTTATTATGAAGGCCGACGCAACCTGCTGTGTCTGCGCCTGTGAGGTGATGAAGGTCAACCCGGCGATCAAAAGCCTCATCAGGGAGGACAAGATCCACCAGATAGTCACGATCCTCGATACCGCCAAAAGCGAAGGGATGACCTCCCTCGACGAATCATTGCGAATGCTCAGCAGACAAGGCATGATAGATGTCGCCCAGGCGATCGCCCATTCATCGAGGAGCAGCAAATTTATCGAGGATATCGCCGAAGTGAAGCCGACAAAGGATGGTATATCCACGACGAAGGGCATTATGACCCTGGAAAAAGACCTTGCCGTCTACCAGGCGGACCTGAGCGTTACGAACTTAAGTTCTTTCGACGCATCGGGGAGGCTTTTCAGCACACCCGTCGGTTTCCTCTTCAGGGATACAGGGGCGCTGAAAGGCCCCTATCATTTTGTTGCCGACTATACGATCCTCAATGGGAAGGAAGAATCCTTCAGGCTCAAATCCTTTTTAAATATCTCCTACAAGATACTGGAGACAAAGATCGAGAAACCTGCCTATGCATTTAAGGTGAGGGTCTTTGAGGACAGCAAAAATGACTACGAGCTGACCGAAAGGCCGCTCGATTTGATTAAGGACGGCAACTGGCATACAATAACAATACAGATCCCGCAGGCGTACACACAAAGGACAGTGAAATTCTATATGCTCCAGTTCGACGGGGACATAAAGGAGATCTCCTTTGATAATATCTTTTTTTTGTGAGGTGCCCTATTGAGCATTATAAAAATGTTATATGCGATGGTTGAACAGGACGCATCGGATCTGCATCTCATTGACGGCATCCCGCCGGCCATACGGATCAACGGGGAACTGACCTACCTGAACAGGAACGCCATATACCACAAGGACATGAGGGAGTTCTTTGATGAGATCGTCGTCGACCAGGGGAAAAAGGAACGTTTCCGTAAGGACCAGGAGCTTGATTTTTCCTATGAGCTTGAGAACGTCGGACGCTTCAGGATCAATGTCTATCACCAGAAGGGTACCATTGCCTTTTCTGTCAGGCACGTATCGATCGCTATCCCGAAGCTGGAAGACCTAAACCTGCCTGTTATCCTGAAAGAGCTTACCAGGAAGCCGAACGGGCTGGTCCTGGTGACGGGCCCCACGGGCAGCGGGAAATCGACCACGCTCGCCGCGATGATTGACCTCGTTAACGAGGAAAGGCCGCTCCATATTATTACCGTGGAAGACCCTATCGAGTATGTCTACAAGGCGAAAAGATCAGTCATCTCCCAGAGAGAGGTGGGTGACGATACGAGGTCCTTTTCCCTGGCGCTCCGGCACGTATTGAGGCAGGATCCCGATGTCATCCTTATCGGCGAGATGAGGGATTTAGAGACCATGCAGGCTGCCATAACCGCCGCAGAGACCGGCCACCTCGTCTTTTCCACACTCCATACAACAAGCTCTTCACAGACCGTTGACAGGATCATTGACGTCTTCCCACCGCACCAGCAGGCACAGATACGGTCCCAGCTTTCGATCACCCTGCAGGCCGTGATCACGCAGAAGCTTTTGAGGCGGGCCAATGCGAAGGGGAGGATACCGGCCACTGAGATCCTCATAGCAACGCCGGCGCTCCGTAACCTCATACGGGAGGCAAAAAGCTACCAGCTTTACGGGCAGATCGAGCTGGGCAAGGAATACGGCATGCATACCATGGAGCAGAGCTTGAGCGAGCTTCTGAAGAAAGGCGCCATCACGCGTGAAGACGCGCTGATGAATGCGAACATAAGTGAGTATATAAAATAGCCCATGAGAAATTCGATATTAGGATTTAATTATGTGGCGTGAGATGTTGTATACTATGAGGGAGAAAATACTGAGAGGATAAAAGAACATGGTGCAGAGAGTTCGTAAACGTCTTGGTGAGCTTCTTCTGGAGGCGGGCAAGTTAACCGACAAGGACCTGTTAAAGGCCCTCGCTGAACAGAAGAAATACGGTGATAAGCTCGGAAAGGTTATTATCAAGCTTGGCCTCCTCTCGGAAAAGGAGATCATCGATACCGTCAGCATGCAGCTTGGTATCCCTATTTTCAATCTTGACGGGATCGAGATCCCCGAAGACCTCGTGAAGCTCATCTCGCCGGACATGGCGAAAAACTCCATGATCATACCGGTGGACAGGCTTTTCAATGTCCTGAAGCTTGCCATGGTTGATCCCCTTGACATTGACGCAATGGACGATGTCTCGAGGCTTGTAAACATGGAGATCGATCCTGTTATCGTCACCGAGGGCGAGCTGAAGCGCGCCCTTGAAAAATACTACGGCCTGAAGACCCTCGTCGAAGAGACCCTGGAGAGAATGAAAGAGCGCGACGAGATGACGCTGATCAAAGAGGAAGATGAAGTAGACATCGACGAGCGCGTTTCCGTTGACCTCATCGAAGATGAGCCTGTGGTGAGATTTGTCAACAGCCTCCTCGCCCAGGCCCTTGCAGACGGCGCAAGCGATATCCACGTGGAGCCTTCGAAGAAGCAGATGAGGGTCAGGATGAGGGTCGACGGCAGGCTCCGCGACCTGCCCACTCCTGAAAAGAAGCTCTTCCTTCCCATAGTTTCAAGGATCAAGATCCTCGCGGGCATCGATATCGCGAAGACCAGGACGCCCCAGGACGGGCGTTTTAATATCCGCGAAGCTACAAAAGAGGTCGGCGTCAGGGTCTCCACCTTCCCCACGATCCACGGCGAGAAGGTCGTTCTCAGGCTCCTCGACAAGAGCACGGCGCTTTACGGGATCGACAACCTGGGGCTCCTCCTCGATGACAAGGAAAAGATCAAGAATGTCCTGAGAAGGCCTTACGGGTTTATCCTCTCCACAGGCCCCACAGGGAGCGGAAAATCGACGACGCTCTACGCGATCCTGAACCACATAAACTCACCGGAAAAGAACATCATCACCATTGAGGACCCCGTTGAGTACACCCTCGAAGGCCTCGCGCAGGCGCAGGTCAACGTAAAGGCGGGCATGACCTTTGATACGGGCCTGCGGTCGATCCTGAGGCAGGACCCCGATGTTATCATGGTAGGAGAGATACGCGACGGCGAGACGGCGAACATCGCGATCCACTCGGCCCTTACCGGCCACCTTGTGCTGTCGACGCTGCACACAAACGACGCCGCGAGCGCCATCATGAGGCTTGTTGACATGGGCGTCGAGCCCTTCCTCGTGACATCGTCGATTTCATGCGTGATAGCGCAGAGGCTTCTCAGGAAGATATGCCCCGACTGCAAGGAGTCCTATTACCCTACGCCTTCGGTCCACAGGACCTTCCAGATAAAAGAGGACGTCCTGCTTTACAGGGGCAAAGGGTGTCCTTCATGTAAATACAAGGGATACAGAGGCAGGACCGGGGTGTATGAGGTCCTCGTCATGGACGATGAATTGAGGGAGATGGTCATAGCAAAGGCGACGAGCGAGGTGATCAAGAAGAGGGCGCACGAAAAGGGGATGCGCGTCATGCGGGACGACGCGGTCATGAAGGTCCTCTTCGGCATCACGACACTCGAAGAGGCGCTCAACGTGGTGCAGGAAGAGTAGACAATGGGAACATTTACATACAGGGCGCGCGACGAGAAGGGTCTTCTGGTGACGGGGAGTATGGAAGCGGTCAACCAGCGGGATGTCTATGCCGAGCTCGATGCCAAAGGGCTTTTTCCAATCTCGGCAAAGGAGACAAAGACCGCAGGCTCAGCCAGCGTTGATGACTTTCTCCTGCGGTTCCAGAAGGTCAAAAGCGACGACCTGATATTCTTCACGAGGCAGTTCCAGACGATCATCAGGGCAGGAATACCGGTTGTTGCTGGCTTGAGGGCATTGGAAGAGCAAACGAAGAGCCCGAAACTGAAGGCGGCGATCAAAACGATCGCCCAGGACATAGACAGGGGGCAGAGCCTTTCCGACGCCCTCGCACAGCACAGGAGCATCTTCCCGGAGCTTTACGTCAGCATGGTGAGGGCAGGCGAGGCGGGCGGCGGCCTGGAGGAGATCCTCGAGAGGCTTGCGGGCATCATCGAGTTTCAGATGAAGACGAAGGAGATGCTCAAATCCGCCATGCGCTATCCCATGTTCGTCGTCGGCACCCTCATTATTGCCTTTGCCGTACTCTTAAAGATGGTGGTTCCCAAGTTTGTCCCTATATTCAAGAGCGCAAATATCTCCCTCCCCCTTCCCACGCAGATATTGCTCATTATCAATGATCTTGCCGAAAAATATACGATTTTTACTGTGGGCGGTATCGTGCTTATCATCGTGCTCTTTATCCTTTACAAGAGGACGGCCGCGGGCGCGATGGCCATCGACAGGATCAAGCTTCAGATACCCCTTATCGGGCAGATCATTTTAAAGGTATGCATGGGAAGGTTCGCCTTTACCCTTGAGAACCTCGTGAGGGCAGGCATCCCGATCGTGAAGACCCTGGATATCGTCTCCAGGACCGTGGGCAACAGCTATATCGCCCAGAAGATCGTCGGGATAGGACAGAATATAGAAAAGGGGCGGGGCATCTCAAAGCCCCTGAAAGAGGCCGGGATATTCCCCCCCCTCGTGATACACCTTATCTCCACGGGAGAGGAGACGGGTGCCCTTGAGGAGATGCTGAAGGAGGTCTCAACCCACTACGACAGGGAGGTCTCATACTCTGTCAGCAGGCTTTCGGCATGGGTGGAGCCCATCCTGACGGCAGGGCTTTCCGTTATGGTCCTGTTCCTCGCGCTTGCCATATTCATGCCCTGGTGGGACATGATGAGCGCCATGAAGGGGGGCGGTTGAAAGGTTTTTTCAAGGACCCGGGCAACCTCAAATACAGCCTCAATACGATCGTCCCGCTCGTGGTATTCCTTACAAGCCTCCTCTCTGTTGTCATAGGGGCAAACGTCCTCACCTCTGCGCGTACGCATCAGGCGTGGCTGTGGGTGGTCATCGTCTGCCTCTTCTCTTCGTTATGTGCCTTCATCGTGGTAAGGGCCATGATCCAGCCCATCAGCGACCTCGTGAAGCAGGCTGAGAAGTTCGTGAAGTTCGAGGAGCTGCGGAAAGAGCGGGGGCAGATGATCGAGGTATACAACCTCATAGAGCACCTCATGGAGTATGTGAAGGCGAGGGGCGATACAGGAGAAGAAGGTACACTGATGAAGGACATGGAAAAGCTCGATTATATCATTCCTCTGGGGTATATGTCGCTCATGGTTGCCCACGAGGTAAGGAACCCCCTGAACACGATAACGGGGATGAGCGAGCTCCTGCGGCAGAGGTCAATGGACGAATCTCAGAAGGCCTACCTCAACGCGCTTCTTGACGCGGCAAAGAAGATCGATAAGTTCACCCACGACCTGCTCGATTTCACCGACAACGAGCTTGTCAGGGAAGAGTTTGACATAAACGATGTTATTGAAGAAGTGATGAGCGGCCTAGCGTTGGAACTGGAGGGCATAGAATGCCGGTTTGAGCGGAAAGACCCCATTATGTGCTTTGCCGATAAGACGAAGATCTCCCAGGTGGTTGCCAACATCCTCCGGAACGCGGCGGAGCATGAGAAGGTTGGCGGGTTCATTCTTATATCTTCGGAAAAGACCGATTCTTCCTTTCTCATCTCCATACACAACAGACATTCGGTGATCGCGCAGGAGGATCACGGTTCCATGTTCAAACCCTTTTTTTCGCGGAAAAAGGGCGGCAGGGGGCTGGGCCTCTTTATCAGCATGAGGAATATGCGCCTCCACGGGGGAACAATAGAGCTGAAAAGCGGCGACGAAGGGACAACCTTCACTATAGCGCTGCCTGTATTTAAGATGGATGAAACGTTATGAGTAACGCGGGCACATAGTGAAATAAGAGCCGTCTGGTGTAATGAAAAATTATTACCATATAGGATATATAGGTTTAAAATGGGTACTCATAAGATCGTAATCATCGAAGATGACCCGGGCGTCAGGTTCTTCCTTGAGGAGGCGCTAAAAAGCGAAGGGTATTCCGTCCTCTCTTTTATCGCATACGAGGATGCTGCCGGCGCGATCGACAGTCAGACGGACCTTGTCATAATGGATATCAGCCTGCCGGGCATGGACGGGCTCACCGCCACCTCTGAGATCAAGAAGAACATGGACGTGCCGATCCTCATCATCACCGCCTACGGGACAAAAAAGAACGCCCTCGATGCCATCAGGCGGGGCGCAACGGATTTTTTTGTGAAGCCCATCCTTCTCGACGAGCTGAAGGTAATGGTGAAAAGGGTTCTCGGCACGAGGAAGCTAAAGAAAGAGATGGCGCTGCTGCGCGAAAAGGAGCTTGAACAATACATGTTCCATGGTGTTATCGGCAGGTCGCAGCAGATGAGGGATATCTTCAGGGATGTGGAAAAGATCGCTGCTTCAGAGTTGACCGTTCTCGTCACGGGAGAGACAGGGGTCGGTAAGGAAGAGGTGGCGAAGCTTATCCACGCGCTTTCCTGGAGAAAAGGCGAGTTTGTCGTGGTGAACTGCGCCTCCATACCTGACAGCCTCCTCGAAAGCGAGCTCTTCGGCTATGAGAAGGGCGCCTTCACCGGCGCCTATCAGCAGAAAAAGGGGAAGTTCGAGGTTGCCCACGGCGGGACGATAGTGCTCGACGAGATAGGGGAGATGACGCCTTACCTACAGGCGAAGATATTGAGAGCGGTGGAGAAAAAGGAGATCGAACACCTTGGCTCAAACAAGACAAACGTGGTTGATGTGAGGGTTATCTCTACCACGAACCGCAACCTGGAAAGCAGTACGAAAGAGGGTAAATTCAGGGAGGACCTTTTTTTCCGCCTGTCCCAGATACACATATATGTCCCGCCTTTACGGGAGAGAAAAGAGGACATCAACGCCCTGATCGAGCATGTGTTGCTCGAACATGAGAATGAGTCGGGCAGGATCATTAATATCGATGAAGACGCATACGGCATGCTTGCGCACTATAACTGGCCAGGGAACGTAAGGGAGTTGATTAGCGTGATCCGCAGGGCCGTTGTAATGTGCGACGGCGACGTCATTACCACAGATGATCTGCCCCTCTACATGAAGGAGGGGCTTCAGTTGGCCAGCCAGGCCTATTCGGACGTAACGCTTGATGAGGCCATCTCGGAGCTTGAGAGAAACATGATCACCGATGCGCTCAAAAAGTGCCAGGGCTCGCAGGCAAAGGCCGCACGGCTCCTCGGCATATCGGAGCGGAGCATGTGGTACAGGGTGAAGAAGTACGAGATAAATACCAGCTCATAGCTGTAAAATCCGTTCAACGTTCTATGTTCAACGTTCAACGTTAAAAAAGACCAAAACAGTCCTCTCTCCCCCTGCGGGAGATCCCCAACAGTCCCCTCTCCCTTTCGCGCGAGAGGATTGCGACAATGTCCCCTCTCCCCTTGCGGGAGAGGGTCAGGGTGAGGGGGGGTATTCCAGCACCGATGATGAGGGCCAGGGGGGAGCATAGCTGAACACGCCGTTTTTCCTACATTTTACGGGGCTTACCTACAAAAATTGTAGCCTTTTCAGGGTTCCAAGTGGTGGGGATCATTGGTAAAGTTCAATGATCTTATGTAAATAGACACATATTAATACTACATATGCCGACTGTCAATTCTACCTCCCCTATATATTGTATATTTTCAGTTTCCCTATTTCCTTTTTTCATTCCCCACTATATTGGTATGATTATTGCATACAAGCATAGTATATTATGATTACCAGATATTCTATAATTCAACGTTTTACCAGGAGGACTAACATGAAGGTTTTAAGAAGCAGAAAAGGCTTTACCCTCATCGAACTGATCATCGTCATCATCATCATCGGCATCCTTGCGGCGGTGGCAGTGCCGAAATACATGGAGATCAAGGAAGAAGCCAGTGATGCAACGGCAAGGGGTATTCTCGGAGCCTTAAGGGGCGCCAACAGCATGCTTTTTGGCGAGTACAATTTAAAAACTACCGGGTTTATTGCAAATGCAAAGTATGATCTACTGACAGTAGTCGAGCGTGCAAATATTCAAGGTGTACAGATTGCTACGCCTGCTGCCGGTGCTACCACTTTCTCCTTTACGGTGGGCGCTGCGGCAGTCTCATATACTGTGAGTATGGTGGGCCCGACTATTTATACTACCGGCGTAGAGCCTGGATTTATAAAATGCTGGACCGCACCGCGTGCTTGCACGGATTGGTAATACGATAAATACATAATCTGATGAGCCACAAAAAAGAGAGGGAGCTGCGAGGCTCCCTCTTCATATAATGTTTATAATCCTGATATTTTTTTTTCTCATCCTCTTATATCTTAACCCGGTATTATCATCATCGAATGTTTTTGTTGAAAGAGACCTTGCCCCCTTTTTTATACCGCCAAGGGTTCTCTGGGTAGATTTTGTAAGGTCTTTTGAGCCCCCGTTTTGGAACCCATATAATTATTCCGGCATACCACTCCTTGCAACATTACAGCCCGGTATCTTTTATCCACCCCACCTATTCTATTTATTCTTACCATTCAATATTGTCTGGAACTGGGTCATCATCCTCCATTTTATTTTTGCAGGTTTTACGACATACCTTTTCCTTAGATATGTAAGGGCCTCGAGAACTGCATCGTTTGTCGGCGGCTCTGTATTTATGTTGTCAGGATATATGTTGTCCATCCACAGCCTGCTCCCCCATCTCCTTGCAATACCGTGGTTTCCCCTTGTGATTATGTCCTTTCTTAAATACTTTAATACTAATAAGAAAAAATATCTTGTCTATGCGTCAATATTCCTGTCGATGGAATTCCTCGCCGGAGCGCCGGAGATCGTTATGATGACTGCGCTGGTCCTATTTGTGCTTCTGTTCTTTCCTGATTCTTTTCCGGACCCCGCAGCATCAAAGATTCATAAAGACAATAAAAGAAAGATCTCCGTCATTCACCGCTTCGGGGCATTGTTGGTCGTTATAGTGCTGTTTCTCCTTGTCTCTTCAGTGCAGTTGCTGCCTTTCCTCGAATTGAAATCCCAGAGCATCAGGAGCGGAGGGCTTCACTATTTAGAGGCAACCACCTGGTCTTTTGGGTGGAAGGATTTCATTCAGTTTTTTCTCCCTGATGCATTTGGCTATTTCAAGACCACCGAAAGGTACTGGTCTAACCAATCGTGGCTGAAGACAGTATATCTGGGCATCACTCCCTTTGTGCTGTCGATCTTTTTCTTTGTCAGCAAGGACAGGAAGCGGTGGATATTTTTGTCGCTCATGGTCATTTCCTTTATATTTGCCCTCGGAGGCAACACCCCTGTCTACCATCTCCTGCATAAGATCCCGCCATTCAACAGCATTCGATACCCGGTAAAGTTCCTCTTCCTGTTCTTCTTTGTTATTTCAATAACCTCAGGAATGGGGCTTGATAAACTGATTGAAGGGGTTAAGAGCAATAGCGCTGCAACAAGAAAGCTGATACAGATCGTTTTTTATACTGGTTTTTTCTTTGCCGCCTTCTGGGGATATCTCTATCTCTTTGATGCCGACGTGTATGTCTTTCTCGATAAAAACAGCTTCAAACCTCCCGCATACAATGATATATGGTTCAACCTCCATAACGCAAAGCGGTTTTTGCTATTTGCCTTTTTGTTCTGTGCTATGGTTCTCGTCTATTTAAGAATAAAGAACAAGAAGGCCATTCTTTCTGTTTTAGCTTTAATAATCGTATCGGATCTCTTTCTTGCAAATTACGGATTTTATCACTCAGAGCGGTGGGATCAGTATATGATGAAATCAGGATTTGAAGACGCTCTTCCTGACAATTCTGGAACGGAACGTTATTTCGTTACCGGAAAGACTACAAAAGATTTTCAGTTGTTCCTTATCGACAAAATCACAATGAATTCTGCCTATGCTGCACTTTTTCCATTATATACGATAGATGGGGTCGAGGTGATGAGGACAAAGCACCATAACACCTTTTTAACGGTAATGAACAGCACCCCTACTATCGTTGATGCCAAAAGGTTCTTCGATATGAGCGGGGTGCGCCACGTCATTACCTCCTACAAGGTAGACGATGAGGATCTAAAGCTTGTGAAGAGTGTGGATGTTGCGGACAAGACAGCGTACCTCTACGAGTATACGAAGTGCCCCGGCAGGTTCCTGCTTTACTCAAAGGTGAGCTTCGCCAGGGATGACGGGGAGGTCATAGAGAGGTTTCAATACTATGCGTTCGACCCGCGGGAGGAACTGATCCTTCAAAAATCTGGGGTCAACTCGCCAAGTGACGATCGTTTGCCTTCGTCCCCCCTCACCCTGACCCTCTCCCGCCAGGGGAGAGGGGACAAGGTTGCCGTCCCGCAGGGGGACAAAGTTGCCGTCCCGCAAGGGGACAAGGTTGCCGCCCCGCCAGGGGATATGGTTGCCGCCCCGCTAGGGGATATGGTGGCAGGGGAGGGGGGATATGATGGGCGCGCCATTGATGCTGCAAAGAACAAGGACGTGCAGGGAAGGGTGAAGCTCCTCTCCTACAAGGCGAACCGGTTCAGCCTTGAATATGAGTCGGACGGCGACGCCTTCCTCTATGTGAGCGACACCTATTACCCAGGCTGGCGGGCGTATGTGGACGGGAAGGAGACGAAGATCTACAGGGCGAATCTCGCATTCAGGGCAATCGAGGCGCCAAAAGGGAAGCATACCGTGGTATTCAGATACGTTCCCATGTCCTTCTATACCGGTCTCGCCCTGACGATCATCGGGATACTGCTGTGTATATGGCTGTGGAGGCGTGATAAGCCAGCGGAGAGCAAAGAGCTGAGGACGGAGAGTAAAAACAAGATTGTGGAAAAGAAGCAGCAACCAGCTCACGGCTCATAGCTCGTAAAGAAATCCGTTCAACGTTCTATGTCCAACGTTTAAAAAAACAGATACTCAATACTGATCGCTGGATACCGGCGAGGACTGCGTAAGGAGAAAACCGAACGGCCTTTGCCCCCTCGTATCTCGATACTTGTTTCTTGAATTGCACCTGACCAGTATCCTGCATCGAGCATCCAGCATCGAAGTAAGATCGCCGCATCGTTTTGCCCCTCGCGATTACATATTTATATTGATGCCGGATTTATCTTGCAAAGTGATTACACTTGTATTATATTTGTAAACATATGGAAATCGTGTTTGATTCATCAACGCTGATACTTCTGGCAAAAACGGGGTTGTTGAGGATTGCCATGAAAAATTATCAGGCGACCATACCTGAAGCGGTCATGCAAGAATGTACGGGCGGAGACTTCGACGATGCCAGGCTTATCAGAATGCTTGTTGACGATGGAGCGATTGCAGTTGCGAAAAAGATAAATCGGAAGGATATTGCAAGGCTTCGCAGTGATTTTAAAACACATTTCGGAGAGGCGGAAGCTATAGTGCTCGCATTGACAAAAAAGTGTCCCATTGCAACCGATGATCTGCTTGCGATCAAAGCGTGCAGGATACTGAATGTACCTTTCGTCACCGCCCTGCATTTCCTGATACGATTTGCTGAAAAGGGCGAGATTGACAGCACGGCCGCTCTCTATTATTTCGAAAAGCTAAGCTCCTACGCCCGCTATGACCAGAGGATACTTGATGATGCATTCACCAGAATCAAAGGAGGTAAGTGATGCCCGTGATAAGCCTTCGTTTGAAAGATAAGGACTTCAGCAGGCTTGACGAGTTCTCAAAGATGGTCAACAAAGACAAGTCCACAGTGGCAAGAGAATTGCTGGAGAAGGGATGGAAATTTTCCATGATCAGCCTGTACAGGGATGGAAAATTGTCGCTTGGCACCCTTGCATCAAAGCTGGAGTTGTCGATCAGTGAGACGATAGATCTGCTGGCAGGCGTTGGCGTAAAATCACCCGTCGGCTACGATGATTACCTGAAAGGCTTTGAAACGCTGTGAAAACAGTGTGAGATCGCCGCGTTCCTTCACTCCTCGCGATGACGATAGGAAAAAAAGAAGCAGGTTGACAAGGATGGCGATTAGTTATACAATAATCAAATATGTTTAACATAATAGTGAGGAGGTTAAACGTATGTATACCTTGAAGACATTGTCCAAGGGCCAGATCGTGATACCAGCAGAGATACGGAAAAAATATAAGATAGAGCCGGGCAAGGAGGTCCTGCTTATGGAATACGGCGGGATGCTTTACCTCGTGCCGCCCGTAGAAGACGCCGTAGAGTCGGCATGCGGAATCCTGCCTTCAAAACCTTCCTTGGCGGATATCCTTTTGAGAGAGAGAAAAGGCGAGTTTGCGTCATGAAGAACAAGCCCTTCATATTTGACAGCCATGCGCTTTTGAGGCTGTTCCAGCGGGAAAAGGGGTTCGAAAAGATAGCAAAACTTCTTGAGGAATTACGAAAAAAGGACATTGCCAGATTGATTAATGCCATAAACGTCGGAGAGATAATCTATATTACCAAGCGGGAATTCGGCGATCAGAAAAAGATTGAGGTCCTTGCCAACATAGAAAGGATGGGGTTTGTCATCCTGTCGGCTCCGAATACTTTGATATTTCAGGCCGCTGAATATAAGGCGATACACAACATTTCCTATGCCGACAGCTTTGTCCTTGCCTCCGCCGTCGAACATCAGGCAACGATAGTGACCGGCGATCCGGAATTCAGAAAGGTCGGCGACCTTGTGGAGATTTATTGGATATGAGCTATCAACTATGACCGATGAACCGAATGTCACTCGCGGATACGGCCTTCTTGAAGGCTTCCTGGCGAAGAAGCGCGCCAGAGTGGCGAACAGCCTCATTCCGCCTGAGCTCCGCGCAGGGAGGATCCTCGACATCGGCTGCGGAACGGTCCCTTATTTCCTTCTCAATACGCAGTTTGCCGAACGGTACGGACTTGATAAGGTGGCGAAGGGCGGAGAGAGGGCGGTTGCCGTCGGCGGCGCTATCATTCTCGCAAACTTTGATATTGAGAGAGAAGAAAGGGCCCCTTTCAATGATAATTACTTCGATGTGGTGACGATGCTGGCCGTATTCGAGCATATCCTGCCGGAGCGTCTGCCCGCAGTCGCGGCAGAGATACGCCGCATATTGAGGCCGGGAGGCATATACATATTGACCACCCCGGCATGGTGGACCGACGGGCTCCTGCGGTTTATGGCGCGCCTCCGGCTCGTAAGCCCTGCTGAGATCGAGGAGCACAAGGATGGGTACTCGCCCGAAAAGATCTCTTCCGTCCTCCGGCAGGGCGGGTTCGCTGCGAAAGACATCCGCACGGGGTATTTCGAGCTTGGGATGAATATATGGGCAACAGCAGGGAAGCCATCAGGGTCACCTCTCTAAAATGTTGCCCCCTCACCCTGACCCTCTCCCGCGAGGGGAGAGGGGACTGTCGTTGCTCTCCTCTCAGCTTTACAAAATGTCCTTTGGCTCCCCCCCCCCTCACCCTGACCCTCTCCCGCGAGGGGAGAGGGGACTGTAGTTATTTTCCCGCGAGGGGAGAGGGAACTGTAGTTGCTTTCCCGCAAGGGGAGAGGGGATAGTGTTGAATAGAGAACGTTGAACGGATTTTCCTATCAGACATGAGCTGCTTTAATGGCCATGAGGTAATTTCGCTTGACACTTCATATGCTTAGGGGTATAAATGACTAAAAATAGACTGCCCCGCCGCAAGCTACGGGGTACCAGAGGATAGAGGCAGAATGATTCTGTTCCCTCGCCTCGGCCTCTCCCCCGAGGGGGGATAGTGTTACCCCGCAGCAAGCAGCGGGGAATCATTCAGATCGACAACGTATTTGTAAGGTTTTGGGGGTCTTTGCAAAGGAGCATATCGGCATTGAGGAGCTTTATTGAGTGGGCAGACAATAGTAAGCTTTGAGAACGAGGTTATAAAAGTCATCCATGCGAGTGCAAAACATGGAAGTCTTTTCGTAGATAAGTCATTCACCTTTTCCAACGAAGAATTTGATCACTATCTGGCGACCACGAAAGACAATGAATTTGTTGTGATCAACGATTTCCAGGAGATGTACCAGGACATCGTCTCGCTCCCCCCGGCAAAAGAGAAATACCTCCGTTCCCTCGTAAGCAGCGAGATCAGGAAAAGGATCACCGAGTGGAAGGAATTCTCCTTTTTCTACACCACGATCAGGGAGGTGCAGCGAGAGGGAAAATGGCAGAAGGACATCTTCTTTTACGTGGTCAACAATGACGACATCAATAACCTGATCGCCCGCTTCAGCAGGCACGACAAGGTCGTCGCTCACCTCTACCCCGACGTCCTGGTCCTCTCGAACGTAATGGAGGCAGACGGCGTGGAGCTTGGCCAGCCGCTGCTCGGCGTCATCGATCTGACAACCCACAAGACGATGTTCCTGGTGAAGGACAAGAAGCTCCTCTTCGTGAGGGTTGCCCAGTCGGATCAGAGAGGCTTGAGCGTTGCCGATATAGAAAGCATCAACATGACCATCGCACACTGCCGGCAGTCGCTTCGCGTTAATCCCGCCCGCGTTATCTTCCGGAGCGAGCCGGAGGACCGCGAGCCGGGCGTCAGCGCGATTATCCCTGAGGCGGTCATGAAATATCCGTCAAATATTACCGCCTTCAAAGAGACGATCGAAGAGTGCATTACGCCCCTATCGGCCGCCCTCCATGAAAAGACCCTTTCTACCTGCGACCTGCTGCCTGAGGGATACCGCAGCATCTTCACGCAGCGGAAGGTTCTTGCTTACGCTGTGATGATCCTTCTTGTTTTTTCTCTGATAGGCGCGGGCTATATCGGCATGAAGCTCTATGATGTAATGCTGACGTCAAAGGATATCAGCGCAGTGCGGCAGACCATCGGGGTGAGGCAGCCCATCATCGGCGATTTTACGAGCACCTCGAAGGAGCTGGAAAGGGTGATGCCGCCGATCTCCTTCATGAACAGGATCAACGCTGCCCCGGATATGCAGCGGGTGCTCGTTTCTTTGCAGATGCTCAATATACCGGGGGTGAGTATCAGCACAATTTTCCTCAACAACAGCAGCGAGGCCTGCACTGTATCCGTCGATGGCCATATAAAGGCAAAGACATTTACCGACCTGCAGATGAACTATCAGAATGTTCTCGAAGGGGTCAAAAAGGTAAAGGAGATGGAGATTGTATCGCAATCGCTTGATCTTGCGATGCGGAATTTTAAGATAGAGCTGAAATGGAAAACCCAATCATAAAAAGAATGCAGGTGACGGATAGCAAATTAAAAAGACTATTTGCATACTATATCTACGCGGCGGCCTTTTTCATCGTTGTCCTTTTGCTCGGCCTGTTAACGGGCGAATACGCGAGATCGCTGACCGAGACGTTGAGCAACCTTGACAAGCTGAGAAACAGTCTCTTCAGGATAAGCGATTTTACCGGCGACATGAAAAAAACGATCACGGCATCGGGCAGTGTCATCCCGCCAAACTACTTCGTTGATGTGCCTGAGAAATCCTTGCTGATAAGCCTTGATGTCCTTAAAGCTACTATACCGAACACCGAATTGATCGTGTCCGGTTTTACTGCAAAGGAAGGCGAGGTTAGTCTGCCCGTAATAATTAAAGGGTTCGTCGATGATTACTCAACATTTATCAACAACATCGGAAGACTGCAGGCAATGAAGTTCCCTTTCTTCACCATAAACAGCCTCATCATGAAGAAAGCGGCCATTACAGCACCGGGAAAAAAGGGCGAACAGCAGCGCATTGCATACGAGATGACCGGTGAGCTGAGGATGCCGAAAGAAGCGGGGGTTCCCGTATCGCCCGGCAAGGACTCTCCCGGAAAACAGGCGGGAAGGTAGACATGGGAAGCCTTAACAACATTACTCGTCTGATCGCCGGTACAATTGTGACTATACTTGTGGTAGTATTTGGCGTGTCGATGGTGAAGCTAAAACCGGCGCTTTTGCCGCACGAGAGGCAGCTTGTGCAGTTCAATTATGAGAAGGTGGGGATAATCGAGAGGACTCCGGCTGTGGTGGCAGGCATTAGCAGTCCCTTCTCAGGGGCAGAAGACCGCCGTAAGGATTTCCCGCCTTTGGCCCTCGCGGAGCTTGTTCCTTCGGGAGGGGAAAAAGGCGGGGGGCAGAGGATCTCCATGGTCCTCATAAAGGACCGCGTGAAGATCGCCATTGTGGATGGGGTGGTTGTCAAAGAAGGCGACAGGTTCCAGGACGGTATGGTCAAAAGGATCGATAAAACCGGTGTATTGCTTAAAGATAATGAGGGGGAGCGATGGGTAACAATAAAATAATAAAGATCGGGATTGTAGTATGTCTTTGCATGTGTTGCGCACTCTTGGGGTGCGGACAGACGAGGCCGGGGATAAAGCGGGAAGTGAAGATTCCTGAAGAGCTCAAACAGACCAGGGTGGAAAGGCCGTCGCCGACGCCGCCCAGGACACCCGAGTTCATTCCCGTATCAGAAGACCTCTCCCCGCTCCGGACGAGGATCGTCGATATCGCGGCGCGCAAGACGCCCCTCAGAGATGTCCTCCATGTTATCGCGGAGGCGACGAGCCTCAATCTTGTCATGGAAAGAGGTGTTGATCCCGAGACCGAGGTGAACCTCACCCTCAGGAACGTGACCGCCGAAAATGCCCTGGACACGATCTTCGCGGCTGTTGATTATTTCTACAAGGTTCAGGAAAACCTGCTGATCGTGAAGGCCGTGGATACGAAGATGTTCGAGCTTGGCCACCCTGCCATGACGCAGACATACGGAGTGGATGTGGGGGGCGACATATTCGGCGGCGCCATGAATATAACCCCTACGGGGAGCGGCAGCGGAGGGGGAGGAGGCGGCGGCGGAAGCAGCAGCACATCTATAAAAGGAAGCGTCACGCAGAAGGTCCAAAGCGACGAGACCGCATTTAAATTCTGGGACAGCATAGAAAAATCGATTGAGAACATATTGGGTACGCAGGCAGCCGCGGCAGGCGCCGGAGGAGCCACGGCAGGAGTCCGGCAGAGCTATACCATCAACAGGCTTACGGGCATGATCTATGTCACCGCCTCGAAGAAGAACCTCCAGAAGGTCGAAGATTACATCAGGTCGGTGAAGAGGACGATCAACAGGCAGGTCATGATCGAGGCAAGGGTAATAGAAGTCGCTCTTTCGGACATATTCCAGCTCGGCATTGACTGGACGCTGGTGGACCGGTTTATGACGAGCGCGGGAAGGACCACGAGCAGCTTTACCTTCGGCACAACGCGGTTCAATACCGTGGTGCCCAACACCGGACCGGTGTTCACAATCGCCGGCATCCCGAGCTTCGGCGGTCAGGAAGGGGACCTGAATTTCACAATGAGGGCGCTGGAGGAACAGGGAGAGGTGCGGACGCTCTCGAACCCGAAGTTGAACATAATGAACGGACAGACGGCGCTATTGACCGTGGGGAGGAACGAGGCATATATCTCGAAGGTTGAGACAACGACCACCGCCGGGGCGGCAACCGTTACGACATTTACCGTGGAAACGAACAGCGTGCTTTCGGGCATCCTCATCGGCATCCTCCCGTATATCAACGAAAGCGGGGAGATATCCCTCACGGTGACGCCCATCGTCTCGGACCTGGTGAGATTCACCACGAAGAACGTGGGAACGCCCACGGTCGTTGAGCTGTCGCTGCCGACCGTAGACCTGCGGCAACTGAGCACCACGGTGAAGGTAAGACACGGTGACGTGATTGTTATCGGAGGGTTGATACAGCAGAAGGAATCGCTGACCGACGACCAGGTCCCTTTTCTCGGCAATATCCCGCTGCTGGGCTACCTGTTCAAGAGCCGCAACAAGCTCGAACGCAAGGTCGAGCTTGTGATTGTCCTGCAGCCGGTGCTGGTGAACATGTAGGAGGGGTTTTAATATGGCGGCACCTGTCAAGATAGGAGATATCCTCAAGGCAAGAGGGCTGATCACCGACAAGAAGCTCGACATCGCCCTAATCCAGAGCAAGATCACCGGTGACCTCCTGGGTGACGTTCTTGTCAAGCTCGGTTTCCTGTCCGCGAAAGAGAGGGGACAGATCCTGGCTGAGCAGTCGGGGATAGGGTTTGTGGATCTCGACGAGTTCGTTATCTCTGAAGATGCCCTCCGGCTTATCCCGAAGGACATTGCGGAAAAGAACCAGTTTATTCCCCTTGACCTGGAGGACGGGAAGGTGAGCATCGGCATCACTGAGCCGGGCAACATAAAGGCCATCGATACGGTCACGCGCATCACAAAGAAGCAGGCAAAGATCTATATCGTCGACAGGGACGCATACTACGATGCCATGGAAAAGGCCTATTATTTTCTCGAGAACCCTGTCTATCAGCAGATGGAAAAGATCATTAAGGATATACAGACGACGGGCTCTCCCACGGGCAACGACATCGTGTCAATGACGGACATGCTGATCGTGGAAGGTATACGCAACAACGCCACGGATGTCCATTTCGCACCGACCGAAGACGTGACGCAGGTCTTCTACCGCATCGACGGAGTATTGCAATTCGGCCACTGCCTGCCTAAATCGATCCATATCGGGATCGTGTCGAGGATAAAGATCCTTTCCCACCTGGACATAGCGGAAGCGAGGCTTCCGCAGGACGGCGCCTTTACCTTTGTCTTCCTGAACAAAGGATATGATATCCGCGTATCCACCATCCCCACGATCTACGGAGAGAATGTGGTGATGAGGGTCCTTTCCGGAAAAGGGACGCTGCTCAGGATGGAGGCGCTCGGATTCGATCCCGGCGATACCCTGAACATCAGGTCGCTCTTTCAGAAGCCTTTCGGCGTCATCCTGATCACAGGACCGACGGGCAGCGGGAAGACGACGACGCTTTACTCTGCCTTGAGAGAGGTGAACATCCTCGAGCGGAACGTGCTCACCGTGGAGGACCCCGTTGAGTACAAGCTAAGCTTCATACGGCAGACGCAGGTCCTGGAGCGGGCGGGATACGACTTCGCACTGGCCGGGAGGAATTTCATGAGGCAGGACCCTGACGTGATCCTTCTCGGCGAGATCAGGGACGAAGAGACGGCGAAGATCGCGATCAGGGCATCCATCACCGGCCACCTTGTTATCACGACGCTCCATACGAACGACGCGGTGACATCCATACCGAGGCTCATCGACCTCAATGTTGACAAGTACCTCATGTCCTCATCGTTGCTCGCAATCGTCGCCCAGAGGCTGGTAAGGAAGATATGCGGCTTCTGCAAGGTCGAATATGAATTGAGCGATCAGGAGGCGGCGATCCTGCGGGAATACGGCATTACCGCAACGAAAGGCTTCAAAGGGACGGGCTGCGCAAAATGCAACAACACAGGATACGCGGGCAGGACCGTCATCGGCGAGATACTCGTTATCGACGACGAGATAAAACAGATGATCTACGAGGGCGCATCGGCGCCGTCGATCAAGGAGAGGGCTATCCAGAAAGGCATGAGGCCGCTGAAGAACCACGCAGTCAAAAAGGTCATTGACGGCATCACGACCATCGAAGAGGTGCTGAGGGTAGCAGGGTAGTGGGTACTTTTTCATATAAGGCGATCGGCGAGGACGGCGCCCTGAAGAGCGGTACCGCAGACGCGGATACCATAGAGGCTGTCTATAACGATCTTGCTTCCCGCGGCCTGAACGTGCTGAGCGTTTCGAAGGCCGGCCGGCTCACCGCAGGCATTATCAGAGGATTTTCTTCCTGGAAGGTCAAAAGGAGCGAGATCGCGGAGTTCGCGGCGAACCTTTCCGTGATAATGAAGGCGGGCATCCCCATCCTCGATGCCCTTGAAGACATCAGCCACACGCTGGACAACAAGTACCTCAAGAAGGTTGTGGACGATATCCGGGAAAGGATAGAGTCGGGCACGAGCTTCTCCGCTGCCCTCGCGCAGCACCCTGGCGTATTTCCGGACATCTTCATCCGGCTCTCCACTATCGGCGAAGAGACGGGTCGACTCGAAGGGAGCATCGGGGAGGTGGCCGAGCATCTGCAGAAGATGGAAGACCTTGCCGCCATGGTGAAGCGCGCCCTTATCTACCCGATCTTTGCACTGGTTGTAACGGGAGGCGCGCTGGTGTTCTGGATAGTCTATGTCTTGCCGAAGATCATGATGATCATCAGGGATATGGGCATTCCATTGCCGGTCATAACGCAGGTACTGTTTTCCATCAGCAAACTGATGCAGGCCTACTGGTACGTTATGCTTTTAATACCTGTTGCCGTTGTCGTCGTAATAAAGATCCTGAAGCAGAAAGAAGGTACGAGGTTCTATATCGATCTCCTGAAGATAAAGCTGCCCCTCGTGAAGCAGTTCGTCTACAACAAGCTTCTCGCCATGTTCTCCGAGCAGTTAAGGATCCTTGTCGTGGCGGGCATAACGATAGACAGGTCGCTTATCATCGTGGGGAACGCCATAGGTTCTGAGGTGTTCAAGCGGATACTCCTCAAGATACGGGATGAGATCATGACGGGCAGCAGGATATCGGATGCCATGCGGCAGCAAAGCGTTTTCCCGCCCCTCGTGACGAGAATGGTGGACATCGGGGAGTCGAGCGGCAACCTCGACAATCAGTTCAATTTCCTGTCCAATTATTATTATAAAAGATTGGGCGATATCTCCGAGAAAATGGGTAAGATGATAGAGCCTATACTTATCGCCGTTGTCGGCGTCATATTCGCGGTCATCATTGTCGGCCTCCTGCTGCCCATCTATGACGTTGTTACAAAATTCGAGAAGGGGGGATAATGATGGATTACCTGAAGTTCTTCAATTTAACGGACGACCCCTTCAGGCTCACCCCTGACCCTTTATACTACTATCCGTCCCAGGAACACAACGAGATACTGACGTCCCTGAACTATGCCATAGAGCAGAAAGAGGGCTTCTCGCTCATCGTAGGAGAGCCCGGAACAGGGAAGACGACGATCCTGAGGATCCTTATCGAAAACTGGAAGGACAGGGCGGAGATCGCACTGATCATGACACCCCGCCTTTCCCCGGAAGAGTTCCTTCAGGCGGTACTTGAGGACATCAACGTAAAGCTGCCGTCGGTTAACAAGAACGAGATGATAAAGGCATTCAGGGACATCCTCATCAAGCACTCCGAGACAGGCAGGAGGATCATCATCATCGTCGATGAGGCCCAGAACGTGCCGGATGAGACGCTCGAGGAGCTGAGGCTCCTTTCAAACCTTGAGACAGAGAAGGAGAAGCTCCTGCAGATCATTCTCATGGGACAGCCCGAGCTAAGGAAAAAGCTCCAGGCGCCCCACTTGAAGCAGCTCGACCAGAGGATAACGATCAAGGCGACCCTGAAGCCCCTGACAAAGAGCGAGACCTCCGATTACGTCAATTTCCGGCTCATCAAGGCGGGGAGGGGCTCGGTGAGCTTTGACGACGATGCAAAAAAGGCGCTGTACATTATGTCGAAAGGCATCCCGAGATTGATAAACATAGTAGCCTCAAGGGCGCTCATGGCAGCATTTGTTTCTGGGAACGGAACGATTAAGAAGGATCACGTGCGGTACGCCATCGATCATCTTGCCGATGCTCCGCAGTCAAGAGGGTATCTTAAGCTCGCAGGGTACGTGGCGCTGGGCGTTATCCTCATCGCAGCGATCATCTTCGGCGCCGTCAAATCGATGAACCGCCCGCAGCCTGCCGTTACCCAGGAAAAATCCCCCAAGGCGGGCGCGCAGGGAATGTCAATTGCCGGAACGGTCCAGGGCGGGCAGCAAAGGATCCTGACAGTCAGCGTGGAGTCAGCGAACCTGAGAAAGGGCCCGTCGCTCGAAGCGGAAAGGGTTTCGTCGGCAGGCAGGGGATCGGTGTTCAGGGTCGCCGATGAGAAGAAGGATGGAACCGGCAGGAGATGGTACAGGATACTCAGCGCTGACGGAAACGAGTACTGGATATCCGAAAGGGTCGCAATTGTGGGAACGATGGCAGGAACACAGTAAAAACGGCCCCAGGCTGACAGGAAAATCCGTTCAATACTATCCCCTCTCCCCTTGCGGGACCCAACAATGTTCCCTTTCCCCTTGCGGAAAAGGGTCATAGCAACAATGTTCCCTCTCCCCTTGCGGGAGAGGGTCAGGGTGAGGGGGCACAAATCCAGCATCCAGTATCAAGTTGCGGAAAAGGGTCATAGCAACAATGTTCCCTCTCCCCTTGCGGAAAAGGGTCATAGCAACAATGTTCCCTCTCCCCTTGTGGGAGAGGGTCAGGGTGAGGGGGGGGTATATGAGCCGGCTTATCTATCGCTTATTGCCAGAAGGCGTTCGTTGGCAAACTGCCTCGTCTGAGGGTCCGCATCTTCCATGGTAAGCATGCTTCTGTAGACCTTCTCAGCCTCGGTACGTCTCCCTTGTTTTTCAAGGACCCTTGCCATGCCCATGAATCCCCGGATGTCCTTCATCTCAGAGAGCCTCTGGAAATGTGACAAGGATTCCTGATAATTGGGAAGCCTCTCGTAGAGCAGGCCGAGGTTAAAAAGGACCGCCTTGTTCGTCGGCTCGATCGTCCGCGCCCTTGTGAGGTATGTCTCTCCTTCAGTCATATTGCCGCTCTCCACGTACGCTATCCCAAGGTTGATAAGGGAAGGGACGTAATTTTTCTGATAATTGAGCGCATCTCTCGCGTATCTGGTCGATTCTTCGTACGCACCGGTCTTTATCAGTATGCTTGCAAGGCTGTTCATTATAAGGTAGTTCCTGGGATCTTTTTCCAGGGCCTTCTTGTAGTCCGTGATAGCCTGGCTGTAATGCTTGTTCTGTTCGTGAGTCCGTGCCGAATAGATGAGGCTGTCGCGCTCGGCCTTAAGCCGTTCCATCATCTCGGAAGACCTCTTTGACGGCTGCGAGGCGCGGGGCCCGGGCACCGTCTCCGTTTTTGACCTCTGAGCCAAAGCAGGGGGAGCCTTCGCCTCGGCATTCGGCGGGATCTTCGCATCCGGTTGAACCTCAGGCTGAGGTCCGGGCGCTGCCGGCTGCTGGGTCTGCCGGTCAGCGAGGGGCTGCGCGGCAGCCGGTTGCACCGGCGGCGCAGGCGGTACCTTGTCTCTCAGGGCAAGGCCTTGCCGCGACGCAATGCCTTTTGACGGTGACGCGAGGTAGGATTCAAAGAAGTAGACGGCCCCGAAGCCGGCAACAACGAAGAACAAAACGGCGGCAAGGAGGATGACGAACTTTCGCTCCGCTCTCTTCTTTTGCGATGACCTTTGGATGATGTTGGCCAGATTAGGCGGAACGGAGCTTTGCTGGTCCTGGCGCTTGACCTTGGAGAGGAGATCGGCGAGAAGGCTCACGGCGCGTCCCTTTCCGTGTCATTGACATCCCTGACGTGAAATACAAGAGAAGAACGTGTGCTCGCCGCCCGCTGTTTCATGCCTTTTTCCGCTTCCCCGCTTCCCCGCTTCCCCGCTTCACCTGTGCTCTGCCCGTTTCGCAGCATCCTGAACACCTTCCATGCGTAGTCCACCTTCTTATCCCTGCTTGTCGCGTTGTAGCAGCCGATCGCCTCCCAGTTCACGCCGTACCGGTCAATGCAGTGGCGCAGTATCTGCGCGCCGACCCTGGCGTTGAGGCAGGCGTCGTCGAGAAGGTCCTTCTGGCTAAGGTTGAGCGTCTTTAACCATGTAGAATTGATCTGCATGAGGCCGATATCAACGGAGCCGTTGCTGTTTCTGTTGATGGCCCCGGGATTTAGGTTCGATTCTATCTTCGCAATGCTCTCAAGGATGATAGGCGTGATGCCGTGTTCGTTGCCCGCGTACTCGAAGCAAAAGGCAAAGAGGGTTGAAGGCAGCAAAATTGTATACAGGATCACCCATCGCATCTGTGATTCAATTATATAAAAAATGCTATGAAAAGCAAATGTTTTTGTGCATAATGTATATAATAAAACCTGGCTCATGGCAAACAAGATGCTGGATGCTCGTCTTTGGATGCTTAAGGGGTATCGATATCGGGTTTCCATAAAGAATCCAGCAGCAAGAATCCGGAATCAGGTTTGTTATGAGCTACGTGACAGGAGCTGCATTTATACATTATGGAAAATGTTCTTATAGTAGAAGACGATAAGGCGTTGCGCTCGCAGATACACTTCGCCCTGGAGGAAAATTACAACGTCTTTGGTGCAGGCGACCGGGAGGAAGCTCTGGAATGCCTCGACAGGGAGAGCATCGGAGTTGTCATACTCGATCTGGGGCTGCCCCCGCACGAGAACACCCCGGACGAAGGCATAAAGATCCTGCAGCACATCCTTGAGAACCTGACCGCGAAGGTGATCATCCTCACCGGGCAGAAGACCGAGGGGGTCGCGATGGAGGCGATCAAAGGCGGCGCCTTCGATTATATCATGAAGCCGGTGAACATGGAGAAGATCCTCTTTTCCATTGAGAGGGCGATCCTCTTCCGCGATGCAGAGGAGAAGCTGGAGAGGCGGGGCGTCAAAAAGATCTCCTTTAATGTTGAGGTGGGGCAGGGCCTCCAGCCTGCGAGGGAGGAGGCGGAGAAGAACGTCGTCCTCAAAGTGCTGCGGGACACGAACTTCAACGTCTACAAAGCAGCCAAGCTTCTCAATGTGAAACGGGAGAGCATCTACTATTTTATGAAAAAATTCGGTTTCAAACGGGAAGAGGACGATGGTAACGATTAAACTCCTTGCGTATATGTACCTCTTCTTTGTCGTTGCCGGTGCGGTGACGATCGTCATCCTCCTCTACCTGCGCTACCTCACAAACCGTGCCTTCAAGGTCATGCTGCGCATGGTAGACGCGAACAGAGATTGCAATTATGACCTTGCCCGTTTCCTTCCGAATGTGCAGGGCCTCGTAAAGGTCGTTGAAATAGACGAGGTTTTTTACGAGATTACCTATGGCGAGAGCGCCCTGTCAAAGGCCTATGGGGGAAAAAGACAGACCGTCGTCAGGGAGATCTCGCGGCCCGATTATTCGATACGCCTGGGCATAATACCTTTAAGCCCGAGGGGCTACCAGAAATACATCTATATGATCGTCTTCGAGACCCTGTTTCTGCTCATCGAAATGGACATTCTTATGAGGATAAAGGTGACGAACGACGCATTCTATAACTTCTCCAAGCTTCAGGCCTTCCTGCTCCATGACGTAAAGAACGTAACACAGTTCATCAGGAGCCTTCTATTTAACGTCGATAGAACAGAAGGGGTGGATCGGGAGCATAAATTGATAGAATACCTGAGGGAATCAACCCCTGCGCTGAAGGTGAGGACAGACAAGATCCTGGGGACCCTCGAAATAGGCGTCGCAAAGGGTGGCAACGGGGAAGAGAAGCAGGAGGTCGATGTCGCCGGGCTTATCAGGGAGCTCTTTGACCTCCACAGTGTCAAGGGTGAGGTGACAGGGAAAGGTTCCGTCCTGGCGGAGAATCATCTGCTGGTGACGGTCTTCGACAATATCGTCAAGAACATACGTGAGAAGTCGGTGGCCGAGCCCGGCCTACGATGCTTTGCCTCGGTGAGCGAAAAGGATGAGGCCCTTCAGGTTACTATCGGTGATACGGGGAGCCCCGTGAAGGAGATAGGGCGCATGTTCGAGCCCTTCTACACGACAAAGGGCTCGGGGCTCGGCGTCGGGCTCTTCCAGGCGCGCCATATAGTAAAGAACATGGGCGGCGCCATGACGGCAGCGAACACGGACCGGGGAGTTGAGTTCACCATCTCTTTCGTGAAGGCCGGTCGCGGGGCCAACCCCGCGGAAGGGGCCGCGGCCTGACTGCGATATTGGTGATAACTGACAGGAAGATCCGTTCAACGTCCTATGTTCAACATTCATTGTTAAAGAATAACAGAACGAGAGTGCCCGCTTACGCTCCTCGCGTGAGCAATAATATTCCCTCTCCTTTTACGGGAGAGCGTCATAGCAACAATATTCCCTCTCCCCTTGCGGGAGAGCCACGACAGTCCCCTCTCCCCTCGCGGGAGAGTGTCACAACAACGTTCCCTCTCCCCTCGCGGGAGAGGGTCAGGGTGAGGGGGCACTCCGGCAACAATACTCCCTTCCCCTCAGTAAAACCGTATTATCTGTATATTTATTTTACATATTGCAATACTTACCGATACTAAATTATAGTGATATAGAAACAATGAAAAAGGAGGGAAATGGGATGTTAAAAACAATAAGGAACGCGAAAGGCTTTACACTCGTTGAACTGGCAATCGTGCTGGTAATCATCGGCATCATCCTCGGTGCGGTTCTGAAGGGGCAGGAGCTTATAAACAACGCAAAGGCCAAGAGGATACTGAGCGACCTCAAGGGCATTGAGGCACTTGTCTATACCTATATGGACAGGAAGGGCAGGTTGCCAGGGGAATGCGGCTCAAACGGTGTCTATACGTATGTCCCTGCCGTTGGAGCAGTGGGAACTGCAACAGCGCCAAGCAACAATACAGATCCTACGGCTGATTACTGCGCGACCACGGCCACCGTTGAAACCATCAATACACCGTGGAGCGATATGAGGGTGGCGCAGATCTTGCCCTACAGCACGCCGAACATCACCCTGGCAAGGCACACTATGAACGATTTCTTCAAGGTAGGCAGCACAGCAGCAATAGGCGGCGTTGTGTATAACGTTATCGTCGTCTACGGCATCCCTGCCTGGATGGCAAAGGCCATAGACGTGTCCGTTGACGGTTCGGAGGATGGCGCGGCAGGAAGGTTCAGGAGCTATGTGGTTGCCGGGGGCGCTACGGCGTGGCCATTGGACACGGCGAACAACCAGATCGTATCCGGCGCGTACTTCTTTGAAAAATCACCGTAAGATATGCACGCTGATATGAATCGAAGGGGAGGCGGGTTAACCCGCCTCTCTTTGTAAAGAGACGGGTGCGAAATGGATGAGGCTGCTATGGCCGACCTGGTGATGAGACAGCGGAAAGGACGCTGCATGTCATTCCCATCAGACCAAAAAGGCATGACGCTTGTCGAGGTAGCCATCGTCATGGTCATCGTCGGCATCCTCATCGGTATCGGCTCAGGGATGATAGGTCCCCTGACAAAGAGGATCAAGGTAAACGACACAAAAGAGATAATAAACGCGGCAGTAGAATCCGTGGTCGGCTTTGCCGCAACGAACAGGCGCTTGCCGGTGCCGACGGGCACGGAGTTCACGAACAGCGTGAGAAATGCCGTTGACGCATGGACCAAACCCCTCTATTACATTGTGGACGCGAACCTTACCACGATCCCGGCAGGAACATCAGACGCGATATGCGGAAGGAAGACCACAACGTATACAATCTGCCGCGACGCGGCCTGCACGGCGGCCACCAACATCCAGAACATTGCCTTCGTTGTCGCAAGCGGCGCTGAGAACTTCAATCTCCAGACAGGGGTGTTTACCGGGGGGGCATGTCCGGCAGGCCAGACCTGCGTGAGGGTCTACGCTGTGGATACGGCTGGTATAGACGATTGCACGACCGCCGCGAACTGCCCCAACTACCCTGTAGCCCTGTTGATAAACAGGCTGGAGGCGTATGACGATATCGTCAAGTGGGTATCCCTCGATGAATTAAAGACAAAAGCAGGATGCCAGGGCGCGCCTTTGCAGATATTGAACAATGAGCTGCCTTCGACAAGCATGGGCTCGTCCTATACGGCAAATGTCTTTGCTGCAGGCGGTGTGCCGAACCTTTCCGGAACGCAAAGCCAGTACAGGTGGTGCGTCGAGATCAGGAATCGCACCGCTGCCCAGGGACCGCCGAACGGCGTTTCCTTCAATCCGAGCTTTGTCAGGTATCCCGACAGCGCGCAGTATTGTTCGGACCAGGCGGAAGGGGTATGGCCTGCCTGGGCAAACAACCTGGCCATTACCAAAACGGCTGGCTCCACCGAAACAGGGAGCTTCAGCGTTACCGTCTTCACGAGAGACAATAGCAGCGCCGGAGTCGATACCGCATGCAACGCGGCAACGAACCGGGACAATTGCGCCCAGAAATCTTTTGTCCTGACAATAAGCCCTTGAAGGCGATGAGCAAAACGGATCTCCCCTTTAATTCCAGCAAAAAGGGCATCACCCTTTTGCCGTTGATCTTTATGATCATGATCATGGGGGGGCTTATTGCCGCCGGCATAACGGTGGTGGCGCCGCTCGTAAAAAAGGCAAAATACAGCAATACGCAAGCCGCCATAGATGCGTCGATGAAGGCGGTGATCGGCTGGTCCGCGGCGAACAACCGTATCCCCGATGCATCGGCGGGGGCCACTGGTTTTGCGGCTGTGGCGGGCAGCTCCAATGATGCATGGAACAGGCTCCTTGTCTATATCGCGGCGGACAACCTGCTCAACCCGTCTCCTGCGGCTATCTGCAGCAGATCGACGACCAACCTGAGAGTCTCCACCGTTCCGGGCGACATCGCCTTCGTTGTCATAAGCGGCGGCGGCGACTACACGGTCAACACAACGCCGAATACCTCACAGGCGTATAACGGCACCGTTGCGGTCTCTCAGAACGACGTCGTCAGATGGGTGACCCTCGATGAGCTGAAAAGCAGGGCCGGTTGCTACGGGCTGACGCCAGGGAGATTAAGGATATTGAACAATGAACTGCCGGGAGCGTGCATCGGGCAATCCTACGGCGCGACGCTTTACAGCGACGGCGGCGTGGCCCCATACAGCAACTGGTCCTATTCCGCCATGCCGGCAGGCTTATCGATGGACGTGGGCACCGGGGCCATATCGGGAACCCCCACGGGCCCTGCGCAGGCGCACAACATAACCTTTTCACGTAGCGACAGTGACGGTAACAGCGTCCAGAGGATGCTGAAGCTCATCGTTGAGGATTGCGCCCTGGGGTCCTGGAATTTTGATGACCCTGCCAACCCCGGAGGGGCGATCGCTGTGGGCCCGGGCGGGAGCGTTACCTCTGTTGCGGGAGTTTCAGGCAGCGCGCTGTCTTTCATCGGGGTCGGGAGTATGACCCCTTACAATCAGGGGATCGGCAACCCGGTCTTCAGCTTCGAGTACAACCAGCCTTTCTCCATTGTCATGTGGGTCAAACTGACAAAGCAGCCCACCGCCGCGCCGTCATCCCTCGTGTACCCGCTGGTATCAAAAGGCGGCGCAGCGCCGGACTACAAGGGATATTATTTCGAGATACACAGCTCGGCGAACAGCCAGCCCGCCGTCGGCTACAACCGGCTCGTGTTCCAGCTCACGAATCAATTGAACGGCGGGGCCGGGCCGATGGTGTGGGTATATAACACAACGCCGTTGAACACGGTCAATACGTGGTACCATGTCGCCGCTACCTATAACGGCAACGGGCTTGCGTCCGGTGCGAAGGTCTACGTGAACGGAGGCTCGGCGAACGCGACGTACCGCGATAACCTTGCAAGCGGCAGCATCGTAAATACCCAGCCGCTGCGCTTTGGAGATTACGGCCAGAACTATTACAACAGCGTGGTGATGGACGGGATACAGATATACAACAAGATGGTGCAGCAATTAAGGGTAGCCAAAGCGGGAACAGGCTCGGGCACAGTGGCGGGCTCCCTGTTCTTCAGGTCGCCGGAGAGGATCAATTGCGGAAGCATATGCGAGGCATATTATCCCAACGGCACCATCGTCGCCCTCGGGGCAACAGCGAATGCCGGAAGCACCTTTGCAGGGTGGACGGGCGGGGGATGCTCCGGGACAGGGGCCTGTCTGGTAACGCTCACCGCCGACACGAACATTACAGCAACATTCACAACCCCTTAAATATGACCCCAAACGAACTACCCCGCAGCAAGCGGCTGGGTATCAGATTATCCTGACCCTCTCCCGCCAGCAGTTTTGTTCCCCCTCACCCTGACCCTCTCCCGCAAGGGGAGAGGGAATAATGATACTGCGTACAACCTGTGCCCTGACCCTCTCCCGATACTCGATGCTGGATGCTGGTCAGTTGCAATTCAAGAAACAAGTATCGAAATACGAGTCTGTTTTTTTAAACGTTGAACGTTGAACATAGAACGTTGAACGGATTTTCCTATGAGCTATGAGCAGTTTTGTTCCCCCTCACCCTGACCCTCTCCCGCAAGGGGAGAGGGGATATTGTTGCATCCCGCAAAGAGGAGAGGGGACTGTCGTGGCTCTCCCACGAAGAGAGAGGGGATATTGTTGCGTCCCGCGAAGGGAGAGGGGACAGCGTGGCCCCGCAGCAAGCTGCGGGGAATCATCCGGATTGACACACCGGCATGGTTTTGATATAGTGGATCAAGAAAACCAAGAACATATTTCATTATGCAGTGGTGAAATGAGCTATGGGCTGTAACATCGAAGCGATTGAAAAAAGAGCCAAAAAAAGGATGGATGCCATACGTTCTGCCGGGCTTGCCCGGGCGAAGAAGGTTGCCGTTATGCTCCGGAAAAAGTATGGTGCGAAGAAAGTGCTGCTCTTCGGTTCATTGGTGCGGGATGGCTATCTCGATGAGCGAACCGATATCGACATCCTTGTTGATGGTGTGAGCGTGAACGATATGCTGCGGGCAGGTTTTGACGCATGGATGGTGGCAGAGCCCTTTGACGTGGATCTGGTACCTGCGGGAAAAGCGCATAGATCCCTTTTAAAAGTTGCTCGGAAAGAAGGGATCGAGCTATGAGCGCCGTAAAGGTTCTCAAAGCGCAGATAAAGGACGAACTTGCAAAACTGCAGAAACTTCTCGAAGAAACATCTCAACTTGGCGGGGAGAAACAGTCCAGTATTCACGTGCGGGCCGGCTCATCTATCCTGCATGATTTTTATACAGGCCTGGAAAATATATTTCATGGAATAGCGAGCACTGTCGACGGGCAGGTACCTGAGGGCATGCGCTGGCATGTGGACCGATAGCATGATAACAATTGACATTTGAAGAGTTGACTCCAAGGTGTTTTGATATTTTTCGAAAGAGCAGGACCCCGTGCGGTCTCTATGCGAGGCAGAAATGGCTCGGCGAGGGCGGGGCGGAGGAGTGGAGGCGGGGCTTTCAAATGACCGTTGCGGAGCTGATGGAAGGGCAGTCCCCGGACGGGTCCTGGGATCTTTCCTTCATCAAAACCGCGCAGAGGCTTTTCGGGCTGCACCTTACCGTTCGAAACCAGACAGAAGATATCAGGAAAGCCCTTGACTGGATGGTTGCGCACGCCCTGCTGGAGAGCGAAGAGAAAATCTCTGTCGAAATGGGCGATATCCAGGAAAGCTTGCTGGGGCTGCCCTTTGTGCCCGGCGATCCTTATTGTTTGACGCACGGCATTGTGCTTTTTCTTGCAGCCATCTTCGGAAGAGGCAGCGACAGACACGTGGTCGATGCCTACGAGAGGCTCGCAAGGAAGGTGAGCGGGGGCAGGGATGTCAAGCCGTGGTATGATGACATGAACAATATCCTGAGGGCCTTTGCCGTACATCCCATGTATGCGGAAAGCGTTGCAACGGCCATGATCGTGGAGCGCCTGGCAGAGATCCAGGATGAGGATGGCCGCTGGCCGGAAGGGGTACCATTCTATCAGACGGTGAATGCCCTCGGACATCTCGCATCGCCTCAGGCCGACCGCCAGCTGGACAGGGCCTTCTTGCTCCTCAGCGGTATGCAGAACCCCGATGGAACGTGGGGCGAGGCGCAGAAGGAGTGGAACACCTTCCTTGTTGTCCATGCGCTGAAGAATAAGAAGAAGCTGTAGAATATCCGAGATTAATTCTTGCTTATCTGCCCCCCTTTCACTATACTTTTTTTAGTCAGGAAATCATTGAAATGAAGAAAATAATAGTCATACCGGCGCGGTTCGGGTCCACGAGGCTGCCGGGAAAACCTTTGTTGGACCTCTGCGGGAAGCCCCTCATACAATGGGTCTATGAGCGGGCGCGGGAATCGCGCCTGGCAGATGAGGTCCTCATTGCAACCGATGACGAGCAGATAGGGGACGCGGCGCGGTCATTCGGGGCCGAGGCCGTCATGACGAGCGTTGCCTGCACGAGCGGTACGGACAGGGTCTACGAGGCTGTCCGGGGAAGGAACGCCGGTATCGTGATCAACCTCCAGGGCGACGAGCCTTTCATCAGATCTGATATGGTCGATGCCATCTTCTCTGTGATAGACGGCGAACGCGTTGATGCGGCGACCCTCTGCTGCCCGCTGAAAGACAGCCATGAATATGAGAATCCCAATACGGTAAAGGTCGTCCTCGACCGTGCAGGTTTTGCGCTCTACTTTTCGCGGGCGCCCATCCCTTACGTGCGCGATGACAGGAGGGCGGCCCCGTACAAACACGTCGGTATTTACGGATTTTCAATGAGCCTGCTCGAAAAGTTTGTGAATATGGAGAAGGGCAGGCTTGAGGAGACGGAATCGCTGGAGCAGTTGCGGATACTGGAGAACGGCTACAGGATAAAGGTTTTGACAACCCAGTACGACGGGTTCGGCATAGATACCGAAGAAGACCTGCAGAGGGCGAACAAGATGCTTGCCCTTTACATCCACTGATACCAAATAGAAGGGCCACCTGATCCTGAGCGATCACGCGGCCCTTCCGGTGTATTACTTCTTCGGAGGCGCTTCCTTTTTCGGTGCTTCCTTTTTCGGTGCTTCTTTCTTCGGCGCATCCTTTGATGTAATGGTTGCCGCCTTCATCGTGTATTCAATTGTCACTTTTGAGCCGACCTTGACGTCGCCGGTCACTTTGGTGGCGGCATCTTTGGCAATCTCCCATTTCTCCTTGCCCTTCTGAACCGTGATCGTATCGTCCTTCACCTCAAGAACCGGCCCGGTGACTTGGTAGGTCTTCGGCCCTGCCGCAAAGACCAGAGAGGTACAGATCATGACAGCAAATACTACCATGAGAAAACTCTTCATACGAAACCCTCCTTCTTTGTTTTAAAATATGGCCTTCGGCCATTGTTGATCATATAGGTATTTTGGTGCCGGAGGCGGGGCTTGAACCCGCACAGTGCCAAGCACCACCGGATTTTGAGTCCGGCGCGTCTGCCAGTTCCACCACTCCGGCCTTAAGGCGAAAAGAGCATAACAAAGCTGCCGCATGTTGTCAATAAGAAGAGTCCGTTCACATTAATCCCCCCTTGAGTTCCCCCTCACCCTGACCCTCTCCCCTTGCGGGAGAGGGAACAATATTGCCGTCCTGTAAGGGGAAATGTTGCCGTCTCGGAAGAGAGGAGGAGACAATGTTGCTGTCCTGTAAGGGGAAATATTGCCGTCTCGGAAGAGAGGAGGAGACAATGTTGCTGTCCTGTAAGGGGAAATATTGCCGTCTCGGAAGAAGAAATGTTGATGTCTCGCGAGGAGAGAGGGTCAGAGGGGGGATGAGGGGGCAATAAAAAAGGGGACCGAAGTCCCCTTTTATGTTTCCTGTTAGCAGCTTCTTAGAAGAAATACCATGCGGCGATTCTTCCAACATCGAGGCTGCCGGACTTTCCACCAGCACCAGCTGCCTGGAAATCGGCATAGCCGGTTTCCACGTGGCTCCAACCAATGCCAAACCTGATTGCAGGGTTTACATCATACATCAGGTTTACTATTGTATGCTGCACTTCTTTTACGCTTGTTGAAGCAATCGCTGCGTTGCCTGCTGCACCCGTACCGGGAACGAGCAAGCCTCTGATCGCGTTGCTCCAGTTGTAGCTGCCCCAGCCATAGAGGCCGTTGATCCATACGTTGTTGGTGAACCAGTAGGAGATTTCGCCCCATCCGCCTGTCACTGTGGCGTTCTGTGCTACGAAGGCGCCAGTTGCGTCTGAGCCTGCCGTATATGCGTCATATGACCACGGGCCGAAGAATGCATGCGGGCCCTGTGACATGAAGACCTGGCCTGTGAGAGCGAGCGCTCCGGCCTTGCTCCCCTTTCTCTCGGGGATTATCGGCACGTATGTCTTGAAGGCAGCGCCCCAGACATCTGTATCGTCATCAGCCCACATTGTGCCGGCTGCGCCGATACGTCTGGCGTTCTTGGTCTTCCCGGCAAAGCCGCTGAGGGCAAACTGCATCATCCAGGGACCGATCTTGCCGCAGGCATCTGATTTGTATCCCAATTCAGCCTGAACAAGCGGCATCTGGTAAATACGCTGCTGGTTTGTGAGCGTAAGGACGCCACGGGCTGCCTGGTTGCCGCCTGCAAGCTGCGGCTGGTATGGTGAAATAAGGCCGAATGCGACTGACCAGTATTTCGCGAATCTCTGGGTGAAGGTGATCTGCGGTAAACGGTCGCCCTTGTTCATAGGGCCAATCTCGTTCACGCCGAGCAGGTTAAATGAGGGCATAAGACCCCAGATCTGCCAGGTCTGGCCGATAACGAGGTCAGAGGTGCCCCAGTCGAACTTCATGAAGGCATGTCTCAGCCTGAAGGCCTCATACGCTCCCGCCTGCCGGAAATCGCCCTCTACCACAGCTGATGTCTTTGCGCCCCATGCGTCAGGGCCTTTGACGTAGAAGCCGAGCCTTGTCTCGCCGGCTGCCATGAAGGCGTTGCTGTAGTCATCGGTTACGTTCCAGTTGCCGGTGTAGCTCTGCGGTGACGCAAAGATATAGTCGCCGCCCTGGGCCTGGCTGTTCCAGCCTGCATCAAACTTTACAAAGCCGCCGATTGTCATATCCCATCTGCTTGTTGCGCTACCTGCGTCGCTGACCATGGGGACAGCGATAAAAAGTGCAAGTAGGACTAATACAACCTTTTTCATTCCTACCTCCTTAAAAGTAATGTTTTTAGAAAACCTGAAAATTTTCAACCACCTCCTTTTTATTTATTAAGCAATTTTAATCTTTATAGCAATTGGCAGGGAATGTGTCAAGTAAAAAATTAAAATATTTTAATATTTTTTTTCACAGACATTACCCTTCATTTAAAAGGGTTACGAAGGTTTCCGGAGAAGCCCTCACAGGTTTTTGGAACAATGTGCTATAATTTAGTATAGACTAAAGCATTCCATGAAGGGGGATGGATCTTAACTATTTGATATTATAGATGAACCACGTGAAACGTGAACGGAAGAAGCCATGAGCTATGAGTTTATAATAGTATGGAACGTTACCGGATAATCGACCACGAAGCGGATACGGGGTTTGAGGTTTACGGCAGGACCATGGAGGAGCTCTTCCAAAACGGGGTCAGCGCGTTGTTTTCGCTGATCATAGAGACAGATGCCCTGCGGCCTGTTGCAGAAAAAAGGATCGAGGCCGGCGGCAACGGTGAATTATTTATCAATTTCCTAAACGATATTATATACTTATGGGATACGACAGGGTTTATTCCTGCTACGGCATCAGTCCGTATCAAAGGCAGAAGCGCCGAAGGTCTGCTGAAGGGCGAGTTTTTTGACCCTGCCAGACATGTGGTCAGGCAGGAGGTGAAGGCAGTTACGTACCACAAGTTCTGGATCGTGGAAGAAAAGGGGGCGCTCAAGGCAACGGTCATCGTGGACGTATAAGAGCGATATAGTCCTGAGGATTTATAGATGGAAGAAGGTTTAAAGATATCGCTGAAGAAGATCGACGAGAACAGGTATGTCGTCGAGAAGCACGGCGCCATGCGAGTTGACGGCGTCGTATATATAAATGAAGACCTCCTCAGGGATCTCGGGAAGGACGAGAGCATCAGGCAGGTTGAGAATGTCGCATGCCTGCCGGGGATCGTCGGCGCCTCCATGGCCATGCCCGATATCCACTGGGGCTACGGGTTCCCCATCGGCGGCGTGGCTGCCTTCGGTGCAGAGGAGGGCATCATCTCCCCCGGCGGCGTGGGATACGACATAAACTGAGGAGTGAGGCTCATGCGCTCCGTGTTGAGCGTTAGGGAGGTAGGCGTTAAGGTACGCGATATCATCGACAGGCTTTTCATTAATATCCCAAGCGGCGTGGGGTCCCGCAGGAAGGACCTGAAGCTCGGCAGGCGGGACCTGGAGAAGGTGCTCGCGAAAGGGGCGCAATGGGCGGTCGAGCAGGGGTACGGGACAGAGAACGATACACGGTTCATAGAGGACAACGGCCGGATGTCTTTCGCGGACCCGGAGAACGTATCAGAGAAGGCCTATGAGCGCGGCAAGGACCAGCTCGGCACACTGGGGAGCGGAAACCACTTTGTCGAGGTCGGGCGCATCGAGGAGATCTATGATGAAGAGGCCGCGGAGGCCTTCGGGCTTTTTCGCGACCAGGTCACCGTTATGGTCCATACCGGGTCGCGGGGGCTCGGCTACCAGGTCTGCGACGATTATATCCGCCAGATGATGAAGGCGTCGGAGAAGTACGGGATAGCCCTTCCCGACAGGCAGCTCTGCTGCGCCCCTTTTGGATCTCCGGAGGGGCAGCGATACTTCTCGGCAATGGCCGCTGCCGCGAACTACGCCTTCGCGAACAGGCAGATGATCACCCACTGGGTGAGGGAGACCTTTGAGCAGGTCTTTCGCACAGGCGCCGGCAGGCTCGGCCTGTCGCTCGTGTATGACGTGTGCCACAACATCGCGAAGCTGGAAAGGCATGTTGTCAAAGGGAGGCAGTCGCAATTGTGCGTTCACCGCAAGGGCGCGACGCGGTCGTTCGCGCCGGGGAATGCAGAGGTCCCCGAGGGGTACAGGAAGGTCGGCCAGCCGGTGCTGATACCCGGAGACATGGGCAGGGCGTCCTACGTCCTGTGCGGCACCGGGCGCGCCATGAAGGAGACTTTCGGAAGCACGTGCCACGGGGCGGGCCGCGTGATGAGCCGGGGGGAGGCGCTCAGGCGGACGAAAGGCCGTTCCGTGCAGAAAGAGCTGGAAGAGAGCAACGTCTATGTGAGGGCGGCAAGCAGGGGAACCCTCGGAGAAGAGATGCCCGAGGCATACAAGGATGTATCAAAGGTGGTGCAGGTCGTCCACGCCGCCGGAATCTCAAGGCTCGTGGCCAAGATCGTGCCCCTTGGGGCGATAAAAGGATGATATACACCCGTAAGCCGTAAGGGGTTTAATCGCCTAACGCCTGACGTTTTTCACTATGAGTTTTCAGCAATGTCTGATCTGTTTAATTTTAACCTTGAACGTTGAACATAGAACGTTGAACGGTTTTTGTCACTTCCTTCTCGCCAGCGTTATGCTGACGAATATTATTCCCGCGCCGATAAGCTGCGAGAGGTAGAGCTTTTCATCAAGCAGCAGAAAGGCGGAAAACGCGGCGAAGACGGGAACGGAATACTGGTAGATCATGGTGCGCGAAGCCCCTATCTTTGATACGGCCCTGTACCAGAGAAAAAATGCGATCACTATGGAAAAGACCACCGCATAGAGCAGGCATACCCAGCCGGCGAGGGAAAGGGCGGCGTATTCTTTGATGTCGAGATAAAACGGTATGAACGGGCACAGGAGCGCTGCCCCGGAGAGCATGCTGTATGTCGTGACCTTCAGCGGCGAGTGCTTGTCGAGAAGCGGTTTTGAAAGGATCGTGTAGAGCGCCCAGAAGACGCTCGACAGGATTGCCAGCGTATTTCCTCTCCCATCGCCGCCTTCGGGGAGGAAGCCCCCTTTCGTTACGAGGATATAGACGCCGAAGAAGCCTGTTATGATCGCAAAGAGCCTCCTGGCCTGAAACTTCTCATACCCGAGGACGCTCGCCAGGATCCCGCCATAGAGCGGGGATGTATTGATGATGATGCTGACATTCGTTACCGATGTATATTTCAGGGCGTAGGTGAAGAAAAACTGGTAGATGGTAATGCCGATGGCCCCCAGGAGGCAGAGATGAAAAAAATCTTTTAAAGGTATCTTTACATCTTCAAGAAAAAGGAGTAGAAAGAATAAAAATATGCTCCCCGCGATAAATCGGAACAATATAAGGTTGACAGGAGAGAGCTCTGTGAGAAGAAATTTTACGGCAACAAAATTGATCCCCCATATTACCGCCACACAGAGGAGCAGGATATCGGACAATCCTTCTTTTTCCACGGTCATATTTTTAATGTACACGACAAACATTGTCAATCCTTTTACGACAAGCAAGAAGTGATAACGTGTTCAGATAAAGACGGATGGCTGATAGCTGGTTTTTAGACAAGGAGGATCGATGGACCCGAAGGAAAAATTAATCTTTGCCCTCGACGTGGAGCATTTCCATGAGGCCCAGAGGCTTGTTATGGAATTCAAAGACCACGTGGGGATGTTCAAGGTCGGCAAGCAGCTTTTCACCCATTGCGGACCGAAGATCGTTGACTTTATCAAGTTGAAAAAGTCTAAGGTCTTTCTGGATCTGAAATACCACGATATACCGAATACCGTCGCGAAAGCTGCCATAGAGGCAGTAAAGCTTGGCGTCGACATACTGAATGTCCACACGACAGGCGGTTTTACGATGATGAAGGAGGCCAGGACCGCCCTCTACGATACCGCAAAAGGCCTCCATGTGCGGCGCCCGAAGATAATCGGCGTCACTGTGCTTACGAGCATTGATGATGAGGAGCTGAAGCGGATGGGGATCGGGATACCGGTCTTCGAGCTGACGAAGAAGCTTGCCCTTCTCGCAAAGGAGGCGGGACTTGACGGCGTGGTCGCAGGCGGAAGCGAGATAGAGATGATACGGGGCCTGTGCGGAAAGGACTTCATCATCCTCACGCCGGGCGTACGAATCGAAGAGAAGAAAGACGACCAGAAAAGGACCATCACGCCCGTAGAGGCGATCCGGAAAGGAGCCACGTATATTGTCCTCGGCAGGGCGGTACGGGACAGCAAGAACCCGCAGCAGTTGCTGGCAAAGATCGGCGAGGACATCAGGCGTGGCGCTGCTGACGAATAAGAACAGCATACTCGAGGCCCTCAGGGAACACCCGGAAAAGGCCGGCAAGCTCTGGGTAGAAGCAGGCCACGAGAGGGCATCGGAAGAATATATCAAAGAGGCAAAACTGAAGGGCGTCCAATTCAGGATACTCCCGAAAGAGGCCTTTGCCAGGAGGTTCAAAGAAGGCAGGTCGCATATCTGTCTCGAGAGGGAAGAGATCTCCTATGGCGACCCCGATGAGCTTATCAGGGGAATCGACGCTGCGAAGGCGCCCCTTTTCTGTGCCCTCGACGGCGTCTACGACCCGCAGAACCTGGGAAACATAATCAGGAGCGCCGCATGCCTCGGCGCCGAAGCGGTGGTCCTTCCAAAGGACCGTTCCTGCGGCATCACGGAAACAGTTGCGAACATATCCCGCGGCGCCGTAGAGCACGTGAAGATCGTCCGCGTCGTTAATCTCGCCAGGTTCATAGATGAGATAAAGAAAAAGGGCGTCTTCTGCTATGCCCTTGATGAGAGAGGTGCGAGCCCTTTATGGGAGATAGACCTGAAGGGGCCTGTCTGCCTCGTGTTCGGGGGCGAGGACGGCCTCCGGAGGCTTACCGCGGAAAGGTGCGACGCGGCAGTGAAGATCCCCACGCTGACCGGCTTCCCCTCCCTTAACGTGGCGACAAGCTTCGCTGTCTCAGTCTATGAGGTGCGGAGACAGCGAAGAGGATAGCGGCTTTTCTTATTTCGTTGCAATCGAATCCATATTATGTTAAATTGCCTTCGAAGTGGGCTTGACCCGCTTTTTTATTTAAAGGGCATGATGATATCGGAAAAGACGGTTATTGAAAAGGTCGAAGCATGCCTGATACCTATCATCAGGGAGGGAAATCTTGAGCTGGTGGAGGTTGAGTTCCGGCCTTCGGGAAAACGCTGGCTGCTCCGCATATACATCGACAAAGAAGGCGGTGTGACGATCGACGATTGCGCGTGGGTGAGCAGGGAGCTTGGGATAGTACTCGATGTTGAGGATATCATAGAGCATCCTTACCGGCTCGAGGTCTCATCGCCGGGATTGACCCGGAAGCTCACCAAACGGGAGGATTTCATCCGGTACATTGGAAAAAGGTGCAGGATCATCACAACAGAGTCGATAGCGGGCAGGAATGATTTCACCGGAGAGATCAGGAATATCACCGATGATGGAGTGGAAATCAGCGAAAAAATAGATATATTTACCATCCCGATATGTGCTATAAAAAGGGCACATTTGGAAATCGAGATGTAAGGAGCAGCGATGTATTTCGACCTAAATTATGTTATAGAGCAGGTTGGCAAAGAGAAAGGGATCCCAAAAGAGACGATCATCGACGCTTTGGAAGAAGCGATACTGTCGGCCTCAAAGAAAAAATACGGAAGCCATCTTGACCTTGAGGCGCGATATAATGAGGAACTCGGGGAGATCGAGGTTTTTCAGTTCAAGACCGTCGTAGAAGAGGTCAACGAGCCCGATATGGAAATAGCGCTGGAAAACGCAAAGGAGCACGACCCGGAATGCCTCTACGGCGACAGCATCGGCATTAAGATGGACACGTCGACCCTCGGAAGGATCGCCGCACAGACGGCAAAGCAGATCATCGTCCAGAAGGTAAGGAATGCGGAGAGCGATGTAATATACAACGAATATAAAGGTAAAAAGGGCGAGATAGTGACGGGGGTGATCCAGAGGATAGAAAAGAACCATTACGTGGTAAACCTCGGCAAGACAGAGGCGATACTTCCCGTCAAAGAGGTGATCCCCGGTGAGAGCTTCAGGCAGAGGGACCGGGTAAAGGGATTTGTCCTCGATGTGGAGAAGAGCCAGAAGGGGTGCACCATACTTATGTCGAGGACCCACCCGCATTTCCTGATGAAGCTTTTCGAGCTTGAGGTTCCTGAGATACAGGAGGGGATTATTAAAATACTGAGCGCAGCCCGTGAACCGGGAGAGCGCGCCAAGATATCCGTATACAGCGATGATTCCGATATTGATCCTATCGGAGCATGCGTCGGCGTGAAAGGCTCGAGGGTACAGGCTGTCGTGCAGGAGCTGAGGGGCGAAAAGATCGATATCATACCCTGGAGCAGAGATATAGCAAAATTTGTCTGCAACACCCTTGCGCCTGCAAAGGTTTCCAAGGTCTATATAAACGAAGAAGACCACTCGATGGAGGTTATTGTCAATGATGACCAGCTCTCCCTTGCAATAGGGAAAAGAGGCCAGAATGTGAGGCTTGCATCAAAGCTGACGGGCTGGAAGATAGATATCAGCAGCGAATCAGAGGTTGAAAAGACGTCGAAAAAGGTCATCGATGAGCTCGTGGAGAACCTGAAGATCAGCGAAATACTTGCGAGGGTGCTGAACGACGAGTATCTGAGAGATCCGAAAGATATTGCCAAACTGACCCCTGAGGAGATGAACAAGATAACGAGCATCTCCATTGAGGATTGCAGGCGGATCATTGAAGAGGCAAGGTCCATAATGAACAGGCTCAGCAGCGAGAGCGCGAAAGAGGAGGCCCCGGCCGCAGAGGTTGCCGCAGCAGAGGGGACTGAGGTGATGCAGGAAAGCGGGGGCCAGTAAGCAGCCCTGCCCGGTATTATGCGTATTGCTTAAGGAAGGTTTCATAGATGGCAAAGATTAAGATCACGGCGCTAACCGACAAGATGGGGGATGAGGACATCCTCGCCAAACTAAAAAAGATCGGCGTCAAAGTAAAAGACAAGGTCAAAGAGGACGTCCCGCGCGAGGAAGCAAAAGAACAGGAAACCTCTGCAGGCGAACAGATGGTTGAAAAGAGGGTTGCCTCCACGATCATACGGCGAAGGGTGCAGCCGCCCAAAGTAAAGGCAGAGCCCGCAGAAGAAAAACCGGAACCTAAAAAACCCTCTCAGGAAGAAGCCAGGGCGGAACCGAAGAAAAAAGTGGAAGAACCTGCAAAGGTCGAGAAGAAAAAGGAAGCGCAAAAGGCTGCTGAGAAACGTCCGAAAAAGGAGCCCCTGATCCAGTTGACGGAAGAGGGCCCGGCAGAGCCTGAGCCAATTCCCGAGACAAAGATCGAAGCTGAGCCTCAGGCGCCCCAGGCAGAAGGGCTGAAAGGCGACCTGGAAGTGATCGGCCAGGAGAAGGGCAAGGAGATCACAAAGGTACTTGAAGAGGCCTACAAGCAGGATCTTGAAAAGGATTTTACCCTTACCGAAGGCGGAACCGAAGAAGAGCGCCAGCGGAGGAAGACTGAGAAGCTCCTGAAAAAGATAGAAGAACAGGAGATCGAAGAGACAAAGGTAAAAAAGAAAGGCGTATTAAAGAGAAAGGTTGTTATAAAGGAAGAAGACCTCTATGCCTTCAGGCGGCAGAAGCCGCGGGGCGCACAGTTTAAAAAAGGCAAAAAGGAAAAGGTTTCAGAAAGAAGGGCGGAAGAAGAAAAGAAGGCCGAATTAAAAATTGCAAGAAAGGTTGTGAAGGTTTCCGATGAGATCCAGGTGGGCGAGCTTGCGAAAAGGATGGGGGTAAAGGCGCAGGAGATCATAGCGAAGCTGTTCCCCCTTGGCGTTATTGCCACGGTAAACCAGACCATAGATTATGACACCGCTTATCTCGCTGCAACGGAAATGGGGTATGATGTTGAGAAGATCGTTTCCATAGAAGAGGCGTTCCTCGCGCGGGAAGAAGAAGATAAAGAAGGCTCCGAAAACCTTAAGCCGAGGTCGCCCGTGGTGACCATTATGGGGCACGTAGATCACGGCAAGACGCTTCTCCTCGATACCATACGCCACACGAACGTCGCTGAGCGTGAGGCGGGGGGGATCACCCAGCACATCGGCGCCTATAAGGTCGATGTAGGAGGCAAAGAGATCGTCTTTGTGGATACGCCCGGCCACGAGGCCTTTACGGCGATGAGGGCGCGGGGCGCGCTCGTTACCGATATTATCATCCTCGTTGTGGCGGCAGATGACGGGGTAATGCCGCAGACGATAGAGGCTATTAATCACGCAAAATCTGCCCAGGTTCCCATCATTGTGGCCGTCAACAAGATAGATAAGCAGAATGCGAACGTTGAAAAGGTGATGAAAGAGCTTTCTGAGTTAGGCCTCGTTCCTGAAGAATGGGGCGGGACCACGTTGTTCGCAAAGATCTCCGCCAAGAAAAAGACGGGGATCCAGGAGCTCCTGGAGCTCATTATCCTTCAGGCCGAGATGCTTGAGCTGAAAGCGAACCCTGACAAGCTCGCCAGGGCTACGATCATAGAATCAGAGCTTGACAAAGGCCACGGGCCCATAGGGACGGTCATCATACAGGAAGGCACGCTCAAGATACAGGACCCTTTTATTTCGGGGATGACCTTCGGCCGCGTGAGGGCAATGCTGGACGACAAAGGGAAAAGGATCCAGATCGCCCCGCCGTCGACCCCTGTCCTTGTTGTGGGGTTTCAGGATGTCCCGAACGGAGGAGACAGGTTTATTGTTACCACGGAGGAGCGCTACGCAAGGGAACTTTCAAAATTCAGACAGGAAAGGCTCCGCGAACAAGAGGCTGCGAAGAGCTCCAGGACAACACTTGAAGAGCTCTATTCGAAGATAGGCGAGGCTGAAAAGGTGGTGCTGAACGTTATCGTCAAAGGAGATGTCCGCGGGACCATCGATGCCATCGTTGAATCGCTGAAGAAGCTCTCCAACGACATCGTTGAAGTACAGATAACGCACAGCGGCGTCGGCGCCATCACCGAGACGGATATAAACCTTGCCATGGCGTCGGGCTCCATCGTCATCGGGTTCAATGTGAAACCGGTGGCAAAGGCGCAGGCCCTTGCGGAGCATGAAAATATAGAGATCAGGACGTACACCATCATCTACAATATGATCGATGACATTAAGAAGGCCATGGAAGGCATGCTGGCGCCCAAGATCGTCCAGGTCGGCATCGGAAAGGCGGAGATACGGAAGGTCTTTTCAGTCTCAAGGATAGGCTCGATCGGCGGGTGCTATGTTACGGAAGGAAAGGTGACGAGGAATGCCATCGTGAAACTGATCAGGGCCAGCGAGACGGTATTTACAGGCAGGCTCGCTTCTTTGAAGCGCTTCAAAGACGACGCGAAAGAAGTGCTGTCGGGTTATGAATGCGGAATGTCGCTGGACGGCTACAATGATATTAAGGAAGGGGATGTCCTGGAATTCTACGTTGAAGAGCAGGAAAGGCAGACCCTTGATGGTTGAACATGGTCGTCGGAGTTTCTTGCATAGAGATCTTTTTTCCTGAGTGCCAATCCCTGAAAGATAAACGGCAGATGATAAAAAAGATTGTGGAAAAGACGAGGGGAAAGTTCAACATATCGATTATTGAGGTGCGGCAGACAAACCTCTGGCAGAGGGCAAGCATCGGGTTTGCGCTGATGGGCGTCAACAGGGATCACGTGGACTCTGCCGTTGAGAAGATACACAGGCATATAGAATCCCTCTATCTTGGAGAGATTATTAATACCTGGACAGAAATAATTGTGATGGGCAATGAGGTATAGGCGGCTAAGGATACAGGATCTGCTCAGAGAGGAGATATCTCTGATCATTCAGAGGGACCTGAAGGATCCCGGCGTGGGGTTTGTTACGATACTCGATGTAAAGATGAGCGAGGATCTGAAGACCGCGAAGGTGATGTGCTCTATTTACGGCAGCGATGAAGAGAAAAAGAAGACGCTCGCGGCGCTGAAACGGTCTAGGGGATATGTCAAGTTTCTTCTGGGGCAGCGTGTGAAGCTGAAATACACCCCTGATGTCAGCTTTGTTCTCGATGATGTATATGAAAAGGCGCTGAGAATCGAAGAGATCTTGAAAAGGGAGGCGGATGTTCGCAAAGGTTAAAGAGATCATCGACAACGGACAGGATTTTTTCATAACAACCCACATTGACCCTGACGGGGATGCGATCGGATCGGTCTTTTCGCTCTACTGGGTGCTCACGTCGCTGGGAAAAAGCGCGACGGTCTACCTGAAAGACCAGGTGCCGTACCGGTATGAATTCCTTCCCGGCCCTGCCCTGATACGCAGCGTGATCCCCGATGAAAGCTATGATGCCGTTTTTGTCCTTGATTGCGGCGACCTTCCGAGGATCGGCGAAGGGTACGAAAACCTAAAAAAGGCAAAAATGGTCGTTAGCATCGACCACCACAACACCAATGACGGCTTCGGCAGGATCAATGTCCTTGATGCCGATGCATCTTCAACAGGAGAGATCCTTTACGGTCTTTACGAGTATCTCGGCGTTTCTCTTTCATACGAGATGGCGGTCAATATATACACCGCAATAATCACCGATACCGGTTCTTTCAGGTACGAGAACACCAACCCGAAGGCATTTCTCATATGCGAAAAGATGTTGAGGCTGGGGGTGAAGCCGGCAGAGGTCTCACGGATGGTGCACGGGAACCACCCCAAGGAAAGGTTCCTTCTGCTTGGCCAGGTCCTCTGTACGCTGAGGACCTTTGATGAGGACAAGGTGGCGGTCGCATACATCACCGAAGAGATGTTCGAGAAGACCCATTCAACGAGGGAATACTCCGACGGCTTTGCTGAGCTTATAAGGGAGGTCAGGGGAGTTGAGGTGGCGGCACTGATGAGGCAGGTCGGCGACAGGCGTTACAAGATAAGCATGAGGTCCAAGGGAAGCGTGAATGTTGCGGATATCTGCAGCCGCTTCGGCGGCGGCGGGCATAAAAATGCAGCCGGCTGCCACATAGACGGCACGCTTGCCGAGGTTGAGGCAAAGCTCCTGGAGGCGACGAAGAGATGATGAACGGTTTCTTGATCATAGACAAAAAGGCAGGCATGTCCTCCTATGACGTCATAAGAAGGCTGAAGAGGCTGGAACGCTTCAGAAAGATCGGCTATATAGGCACCCTTGACAGGAACGCTACGGGGATATTGCCTGTGGCCTTAAATGAGGGGGTGAAGCTGATCCCTTTCTTGGAAAACGTGGAAAAGGCTTACAGGGCCAGCTTTTTGCTCGGCGTCTCGACGGATACCTTCGACATTGAAGGAAGGATAACCGCGAAGGCCGATGTCGGTGAATTTGACAGGAAGCTTATTGAAAATGTTCTGAACGAATTTAAAGGGAAGATCGTGCAGCGGGTCCCCGTATATTCATCAAAAAAGGTCAACAGGAAGCCTCTCTATAAATGGGCGCGGCAGGGGCTCGACGTTGATCCGCCGGAGAAGGAGGTCGAGATCTTTGCCATTGAGTTCCTTGACTACCGCCATCCTTATGTTGATCTGGAAGTGACGTGCTCGAAGGGTACGTACATCAGGGCCCTTGCGAACGACTTCGGGACAAAGCTTGGCTGCGGGGCAACGTTACATTCCCTCAAAAGGACAAGGCAAGGTGAATTTACCGAGGACATGGGTATAGATGTTGACTATTTCAAATCCCCTCAGGACTTGATAAACTATTTATTATCATTGGAAAATGTTTTACAATCTGTACGAGGGATAGTTGTGGAGACGGCGCTTGAGAGATTTTTAAAGAACGGCATGCCCATTCCTCTTACGGGCAATTCAAAAGAATGGAAGAATGGAGAGTTGGCGAGGCTTTTGAACAAACAGGGGGTTCTCATAGGTATAGGTTCTGCAGATCCGGCTTCGAGGACCATTAAGATTAAAAGGTTAATAAACAATTAAGGAGGAGTACATGGCACTCACTACGGCAAAGAAAAAGGAGATCATAGAGGGCTTCAAAACCCATGAGAAAGACACAGGTTCTCCTGAGGTGCAGATAGCCCTTATTACGGAGAGGATAAAATCCCTTACGGAGCATTTTAAAAAATTCTCCAAAGATCATAATTCAAGAAGGGGATTGCTGGTGCTCGTTGGGAGCAGAAGAAGGCTTCTTAATTATCTGCGGGAAAAGAACGTTGACAGGTACAAAAAGGTTATTGAGAAGCTCGGTTTAAGAAAATAAAAAGGTCAGGTAAAAACATGGAAGAAATGCAAACAATCAATTGTGCAGGAAGACCGCTTACGATCAGCACGGGAAGCCTTGCGAAGCAGGCCGACGGCAGCGTCCTGGTGCAGTACGGTGATACCGTTGTGCTCGTGACGGCGGTTGTCGAAAAGAATGAAACAGAGAAGGACTTTTTGCCGCTTACGGTGAACTACCAGGAGATGTCCTACGCGGCCGGAAAGTTCCCGGGAGGGTTTTTCAAGAGGGAAGGGAGGCCGTCGGACAGGGAGATACTGACGTCCCGCCTGATAGACAGGCCGCTGAGGCCGCTGTTCCCGAAGGGATTCAAACATGAATCCCAGGTGATTGCAACGGTATTGTCCGCCGACCCCGAGAATGACCCGGCTGTTCTGGGGCTCATAGGCGCATCGTGCGCCCTCACCATTTCGGAGATCCCCTTTGAAGGGCCCTTTGCCGGCGTCAAGGTGGGGAGGAAAGACGGCAAATTTCTCATCAATCCCACGACCAGCGAGATGGGCGAGAGCGACCTCGATATCGTTGTGACGGGCACGAGGGACGCTATCCTCATGGTGGAAGGCGCGGCGAAGTTCGTCAGCGGGAACGACCTCATTGAGGCGATACACTTCGGCCACCAGAACCTTATCCCGATCATTGAAATGCAGGAAAAGATACAGGACAAGGTAGGCAGGGTGAAATGGCAGATGAAAGAAGCCGAGGATCTCAATGCCCGCAAAGAGGAGATTAGGAAGTCGATCGAGAAGGATCTCATGGAGGCCTTTGCGCTGAAGGGAAAGAAGAGCAGGAATGAAAGGCAGAACGTTATCCTCCAGGAGCTTGTGAAGCAGAGCGAGGACCTGGACCCGAACGCAGTCTATAAGATCTTTGAAGAGATCACGCGAGATATATTAAGGGAACAGCTCTTTGCAACAGGCAAAAGGATCGACGGAAGGGCTGCAGATACAATCCGCGACATTGCCTGCCGGGTAGGCGTATTGCCGAGGACGCACGGCTCGGCGATCTTTACGCGGGGAGAGACGCAGGCGCTTGCGATCACTACCTTCGGGACCTCCGATGACGAGCAGAAGGTTGAATCGCTTCTCGAGGGGGAAACCTTCAAGACCTTCATGCTCCACTATAACTTTACGCCCTTCTCGGTCGGCGAGGTAGCGATGCTCCGCGGGCCCACAAGGCGTGAGATAGGCCACGGCAATCTCGCAGAGCGAGCCCTCTCGCCGATCCTGCCGTCAAAGGAGGCATTTCCTTACACGATCCGGATCGTTTCCGAGATACTCGAATCGAATGGATCCTCATCGATGGCAACGGTCTGCAGCGGATGCCTGTCGTTAATGGATGCAGGCGTGCCGATCAAGGAGCCGGTTGCGGGCATAGCCATGGGGCTTGTGAAAGAAGGTGACAGGGAGATTATCCTGTCAGATATCCTCGGCGACGAAGACCATCTGGGAGATATGGATTTCAAGATCGCAGGAACGCGTGAGGGCATCACGGCCGTGCAGATGGATATCAAAATTAAAGGAATTACCAAAGAGACGATGTCGAAGGCTGTAGTGCAGGGGCAGCAGGGGATAAACACGATACTTGACATTATGAGCGGGACGCTGGCACAACCGAGAGAAGACCTCTCTCCTTACGCTCCGCGCATTTACACCTTCAAGATCAAAACGGACAAGATACGCGACGTAATAGGCCCCGGAGGCAAGGTTATCAGGGGGATTATAGAACAGACAGGCGTAAAGATCGACATAGAAGATTCAGGCGTCGTAAAGATAGCCTCCATTGATGAAAAATCGGCAAATGCCGCGATCGAGATCATCAAGGGCCTGACCAGGGATATCGAGCCGGGGACAGTCTATCTCGGCAAGGTCAAAAGGGTCCTCGACGCAGGCGCTATCGTGGAATTGATGCCGAACGTCGACGGGTTTGTCCATGTCAGCCAGCTTGCCGAAGGCTTTGTAAAGAAGGCCTCCGATGTTGCCAAAGAGGGGGACGAGATGATGGTAAAGGTTATCGACGTTGAAGACAACGGCAGGATAAAACTCTCACGCAAGGCTGTCCTCAAGGAGCAGAAGGCAAAGAAGGAAGATGTATAGAAAGACAATTCTCGATAACGGCATAACCGTTGTTACCGAATCGATCCCATACTTTTCAACAGTGTCCCTCGGGATCTGGTGGAAGGCAGGCAGCAGGTACGAGCATCAAAAGAATAACGGCATCTCCCATTTTATTGAGCACATGCTTTTCAAGGGGACATCAGAAAGGACTGCCTATGATATCGCGCGGGAGATCGATGCCATAGGCGGCACGATAAATGCCTTTACCGGCAAAGAGTATACATGCCTCTATGCGCGGGTCCTGAAGAAGGACATGGACACTGCCCTCGCTATCATTGCAGACATGTGCAGGAACTCCCTTTTCGACAGCACCGATATCGAGCGTGAGAAGTACGTCATCACCCAGGAGATCAAAATGATCGAGGATAGTCCTGAAGAGTATATCTACGACATGTTCAACTCCTCATATTTTAAAGGCCATTCGCTCGGCATGCCGATACTTGGCTCGCAGCAAAACGTGGAGGGTTTTGCGAAGGAACAACTAAAAGGATATTTCACTGATTATTATTCCCCGAAAAATGCCGTCATCACCATAACCGGCAGGATAAAGCATGAGGATGCAGTGGCAAGGGTGAACAGGTTTTTCTCCGACCTCCGGGGAGGCGATGCCGGAGGCCCTTCAATAATCAGCCCTGAACCCTATAATACCTTTAATGTCTACGAAAAAGAACTGGAGCATGTGTACCTGTGTATCGGAACGAAGGGAGCGAGCCAGGTCGACAAACGAAGATACTGCCTTTACGTACTTAATGCCGTTATGGGCGGCAGCATGAGCTCCCATCTTTTTCAGGAGATAAGGGAGAAGAGGGGGCTTGTTTACAATATCTACTCCTACGTGAACTGCTATCACGACACGGGTACCTTCGGCATATCCACTTCAACCTCTAAGGAATCTATCGCAGAAGTCCTGCAGCTCATCAAGGATGAGATCGCCAGGATACGAAACAACGGCATCACCGATGCAGAACTTGTATTTTCAAAGGAGCATATCAAAGGAAATCTTTTCATCTCCCTCGAGAGCTCTGAGGCAAGAATGGGAAGATTGGCGAAAAACGAGATATACTTCGGAGGCTATATACCGTTTAAAGAAACTCTTCACGAGATAGACAGGATCCGCAAAAAAGATGTGGACGAGATAGGAAGGTTTCTTTTTGGCCGCCCCGAAGATATATCGTTGACAGTGCTCGGCAGCGTGGCCGGCGACCCGCTGGAGAACATTTGGAAAAGTTAGAGGTCTTCGTTTCCAAAAAGAACGGAGCGGTTTTGCCGCAGTATGCCACGAACGCCTCATCGGGATTGGACCTCTGCGCGTTTCTGGATAAGGATCTCACGATTCAGCCATTTGAGAGGATGCTGGTTCCTACAGGTATCTTTATCGGCATCCCCCGCGGATTTGAGGCCGAGATAAGACCGCGGAGCGGCTTAGCATACAAGAACGGCGTGACCGTCCTTAACACGCCGGGCACGATCGACGCAGATTACCGGGGCGAGATCAAGGTTATCCTTATCAACCTTGGGGCCGAACCGTTTGTAGTCCGGAATGGCGACAGGGTCGCCCAGATGGTGTTCAGGTCTGTGGCGCAGGCCGCATGGAAGCTTGTTGATGCATTGCCGGAAACAGAAAGGGGCACAGGAGGCTTCGGGTCAACGGGGATGCGATGAACCTATACGAATGCCTCGACCACTTTATCCGCTACCTCACCTCAGAGAGGGGGGCGTCACCTCACACCATAGATGCATACAGCAGGGATATTGTCGGGTTCGTAGGGTTCCTCGAGGGGGCATCCTGCACGGCGCCGGAGAGAAAACATCTTGAGACGTATATAGGTCTTTTGAGAGAAAAAGGGAAGAAGACACGAAGCATTGTCCGGGCTATCTCAGCCTTGCGGAGCTTTTTCAATTTCCTCCTTATTGACGGAAAGATAATGAAGAGCCCTCTTGACGATGTCGTGATCCCGAAATACCCTCAACCTATCCCGGAAGTCCTCAGCGAGGAGGAGATGCTAGAGCTGATAAGATTGCCTGAAGGGTCTAAAACATCCCAGCGGGACAGAACAATACTGGAGCTGATGTATGCCACGGGGCTCCGGGTTTCGGAACTGATCAAGCTGAAAAGGGGCGATGTGAATCTTGAAGCAGGTTTCTTAATAGCCTCCGGAAAGAGATCGAAGGAAAGGGTCGTGCCTCTCGGCACCTATTCAAGAGATTCATTAAAGCTTTACCTTGAAACTGAAAAGTTGAAAGGCAGCTTTGTCTTTCCCAACAAAAAGGGCGGCATGCTGACCAGACAGGCGGTATGGAAGATCATCAGAAAATATGCAACAAAGATGAAAAAGGCCCACTTATCGCCGCATACCATTAGGCATACCTTTGCGACCCATCTCCTTGAAGGAGGGGCGGACCTGCGTTCCGTCCAGATACTGCTCGGCCATGAGGATATTTCTACGACACAGATCTACACGCACGTGGACAGCAAGCGACTCAAGGAGATCCACAGAAAGTACCATCCGCGAGGATGAAGGTGAAGGTCATAACCTCCCATACGAACGCCGATTTTGATTCCCTTTCATCGATGGTGGCGGCAAAAAAATTGTACCCTGACGCTGTCCTTGTGTTCCCGGGCTCACAGGAGAAGACCCTGAGGGACTTTCTGATCCATTCAACGCTCTACCTCCTGGACATTTCCAAGATGAAGAATATCGACTACGAGGCAATCGATACCCTTATCCTTGTCGATACGAGGCAGAAGACAAGGATAGGAGAGTTTGCAAAAGTTGCTGAAAGCGGCAAGGCGAAGATCCATATATACGACCACCATCCGCCCTCGGCTGAAGACGTAAAGGGCGATCTGGAAATTGTACAGAGCATAGGCGCAACAGTGAGCATACTTGTATCTATTCTTCAGGAGAGGGAAATTCCGATAACGCCTGAAGAGGCGACGGTGATGATGCTCGGGATCTACGAGGAGACGGGGAGCTTCAGATTTTCCTCCACCACGATCGAAGACTTTAAGGCCGCGTCATACCTTCTCTCAAAGGGGGCAAACGTCAACCTTGTGTCGGACATGCTTACCAGGGAATTGATACCCGAGCAGGTCTTTCTCCTCAACGACATCATTAAGAACGCAGCGACGTATAACATCAACGGCGTCGATGTGGTGATAACCGAGGCGAGCACAGAGCAGTATGTGGGCGACCTAGCCGTCATTGTGCATAAGTTCCGCGACATGGAAAACATAAATGTACTCTTTGCCCTGTTCAGGATGGAGGACAGGGTGCATATAATAGGCAGAAGCAGGATACCGGAGGTTGATTCAGGACACATCATGTCGCTTATGGGAGGAGGGGGGCACAAAGTGGCCGCTTCTTCGACGGTAAAAGACATGACCCTCTTAGAGGCAAAGGAAAGGCTTCTTGATATACTGAAATACAATGTGAAGCCTCTCTGGAAGGCGAAGGACATCATGTTCTTTCCCGTGAAGTCGGTTGAGGCTGCCGGCTCGATACACGACGCAAAGAACACCTTGCTCAAATATAATATCAACGCGCTTCCGGTCCTCTCCAACAATAAGGTTGTGGGGATCATCACGCGGCAGATCGTCGAGAAGGCGGCCTTCCACAAGCTTGAGAGCATACCCGTCAAGGAATATATGTTTACGGAATTCTCCATGGTAGAGCCTGATGATTCGATAGAAAAGGTCAAAGAAAAGATCATCGGGAGCAACCAGCGATTCCTGCCTGTTATAAAAAACGATGAACTGGTTGGGGCAATTACCCGGACGGACCTTCTGAGGATCATCGAGGACGAGATCACCAAGACAGTGATGGAAAAGCTGGATTTCCACGAGAAATATGTGAAGCGGAAGAACGTGAAAAAGCTGATGGAAGAGCGCCTTGACGATGAGACGATGAAAAAGCTTAAGGAGATAGGAGGGCTTGCCGACAGCATGGGTTTTCACGCGTACCTCGTCGGCGGCTTTGTGAGGGACCTCTTGCTCCGCGATGAAAATTACGACATCGACGTTGTTATTGAAGGGGACGGGATAGCCTTTGCTGAAGAGCTGGCGAAGCGCCTGAACGTGAAGGTGCGGCCCCACAAGGAATTCGCCACGGCGAAGGTCATCTACAAGGATGGCTTCAAGGTCGACATAGCGACAGCGCGGCTTGAATACTATAAGGCCCCCGCATCGCTTCCCGTTGTTGAACACAGCTCGCTGAAGCTCGACCTCCATAGAAGGGACTTCACGATCAACACGCTGGCCATATCGCTGAATAAAAATACCTTCGGCGAGTTGATCGATTTTTATGGCGCCCAGAGGGACATCAAGGAGAAGACGATCAGGGTCCTCCACAGCCTGAGCTTTGTAGAAGACCCGACGCGGGTGTTCAGGGCCACCAGGTTCGAGCACAGATTCGGCTTCAAGATCGGGAAGCATACCCTTGACCTGATAAAGAACGCAGTAAAATTGAATTTCCTTGCCCGGATCAGAGGGAAAAGGATCTGGACAGAGCTGGCGCTTACGCTCCAGGAGGACGGGGTTGAAAAGATCTTAAAGCGACTCCAGGAGCTTGGCCTTCTGCGTTTCATCTTTCCGTCGATAATATTCAACAAGGACAAGGAAAGGCTCTTCAGCAACATGCAGGCGGTATATAAATGGCATGAGCTGCTTTACCAGGGCAAGCGCGTTGATAAGGCGCAGTATTACCTGCTGGGGCTTGTCGAGCACATGAGGTCAGAGGAGATCGTTGAATTCTGCAAAAAGCTTGAGATCGCCGAAAAGGTCAGAAAGAGGATCATAGAGAACGCGGAGCTACTGAAGGAGGCCTTTTCCAGGCTCACAACGGGCATTACGGTTCTGAAAAAAAGCGCCATATACCGGACGCTTGAGCCGTTGTCCAGGGAAGTGATGCTTGTTATCATGGCAAAGACGCGGTCTGAAGAGGTCAAGAAGGTAATATCAAATTTTATCACCTACGGAGACTCCCTCAAACCCTTGACGACAGGCACCGACCTGAAGAAGATGGGCGTTGAGGAGGGGCCTGTTTACAAAGAGATACTGGAGAAGCTGAAGGATGCCAAGGTTGATATGAACCTGAAGACAAAGGAAGAAGAGTCGCATTTTGTGGACATTTATCTGATGGAAAAGGGGATCATGCCATGAGTCTTTTAGTGCCTACGCTTGAGGTGCAGCTTGAGTGCTATGAAGGGCCGCTTGCAGTCTTAATATCGCTTATCAAAAAGAACAAGGTCAGCATCTGGGATATCCCCATCTCAACGATCACGGAAAGATTTCTTGAATACGTGGAGCTGGTGAAGGAGATGAACCTCAAGATCGCCGAGGATTTTATAGAGATGGCCTCCCTCCTCATTTTCATAAAGTCCAAGATGCTCCTCCCTTCAGGCGAGGGAGAAGAGGCTGAGGACCCCAGGGAGGAGCTGATCGAAAGGATCATGGAGTACGAACGCTTCAGGACCATGGCGGGAGTGATGGGCGAGCTTCCCATGCTCGACAGGGATGTATTCGGCAAAGGGACGAACGGAATAGACGGGGAGGCAGATTATGACCTCCTGTGTCTTTGCACCCTCTTCTTTGAGCTTATCAAGGTGAGGGAAGAGCAGTATCTGACGATCCATGAGATCAGGCCGACGCTTGAAGAGAAGCTTGCTGTATTGAAGGCGATTCTTGAAACATCGGGGATGTATGAGTGGGATATGAATGAGGAGATGGAGAGGAACGAAAAGGTGGCGACGATCCTCGGGATGCTTGAGTTGGCGAGGATACGGCTGGCAACCCTCTCGCAGAGAAAATCTTTCGGCAAGATAGTGCTGAAGAGAAGGGACGGCGCTGCTGCGGAAAAATCGCCGGCAGAAGGGAGGGTGGACAATGCCTAAATCAAGAACAGCAAAGGTCCTTATCGTTATCGGCATCATCTTAGCGGTGGTTGTTGTTGCGCCTTTCATCATTACTATATTTGTCAAGGAATCGGGCGATAAGATCGGCATAGTTGAGATAGAGGGCACCATCATAGATTCAAAGAGCGCCATGGACGATATCGTAAGATTCAAAGAGGACGAGAACGTCAAAGGGGTCATTGTGAGGATAAACTCCCCGGGCGGGGGAGCGGCAGCCAGCCAGGAGATCCACCGTGAGGTGAAAAAGCTGCGCGAGAAGAAGAAGGTATTCGTCTCGATGGCATCCGTATGCGCCTCGGGCGGGTATTATATCGCTACGGCAGGTGAAAAGATCTATGCGAGTCCTTCCACCATAACAGGCAGCATAGGCGTAATCATGCAACAGACCGTCGTTGAAGACCTGATGAAGAAGATCGGGATACAGGCAAACACCATCAAGTCCGGCGAGCTGAAGGACGCCGGGACGCCCTTCAGAAAGATGAGCGAAAATGAGCGGAAATACCTGAACGATGTCCTGACTGATATACACGAGCAATTCATTAAGGACGTAGCCGAAGGCAGGAAGATCCCCGTCGATACGGTCAGGCAGCTTTCCGACGGGAGGATCTTCACCGGCATCCAGGCGAAGAATGCAGGGCTCGTGGATACGATAGGGACATTCTATGACGCAGTCGACGGGCTTAAGGTATCTCTGAATATTTTAGAGAAGCCGGTCCTTGTGTACGGCAAGAAGCCATTTTCTCTCCTCAGGTGGCTAATCTCGTCAGTCGCAAGGGAGTACGGCATGGAACTCGATACCCGGTCGTTCAAGTATATGTACAACCAATAATGCCGGGGCGATCCCCAACACAGCTCCGTGAGCTACCTTTCGCCACTTGACAAGCAAAGCGGATAGGTGCTTAAATTTTCTCAAAACCTGCCAGGATTTGGTTATAAATGATGACGACGAACATGCCATTGGATTGGGAAAAGATAATCCTTGGTTTTAAGAGGACCACGCGCCAGTTCCTTGAGGATATTGTCGAGAACATAAGCGAATCCTTCATTGTGACCGACCTCAAGGGAAAGATAATGTTCTTCAACAAAGGCTCTGAGAAGCTCTTCCTGTACACTTCCGAAGAGGTCATCGGCAGACACATAGCGATGCTGGGAGTAATACAGCCGAACGTACTTGCAGAGATCAGAGAAGGAAAGACATTCCACGGAGAGCTTTTACTGCTGAGGAAGTCAGGGGAACGATTTCCCGCCTTTGTAATCAACATACCCTTAAGGGACGAGGACGGGAGAACGATGGGAATGATGGGGACCGCAAAAGACCTTACCAAGGAAAAGGAGAAGGAAGAGGCCGAACGGGAGATAAGCCGGCTTAAGGAATTCAGCGAAAACCTCATTGCCTCGCTCAACGACGGCATTCAGATAATCGATGAGCTTGGATATATCACCTACATCAATAAGCGGTTCGAAGAGATCATGGGGTACGGGAAAGAGGAGATAATCGGGAAGCATTATGGAGCATTTGCCGCGAAAGAGGCCTTCGAGCGTTTTGCCAAAAAGATGAACACAAGAGATGATGAGGAGAGGGCCGAAAAGCAGGTATTTGAGTCCACGTTTGTGACAAAAGACAGCAGGAAGATACCGATCCTTGTCAGTTCATCTTCCCTCTATGAAGGCAACCACAAGAAGGGTACGATAAACGTTATTACAGATATTACAGAGATCAACATTCTCAAGGAGGAGCTTTTCCAGTCCGAGAAGATGACGCTTCTTGGAAAGCTGGCCGGAGAGATAGCCCACGAGATCAACAACCCCCTGGGAGGGCTGATCATTGCAACGCAAATGCTTATTGAGGATATAGAGAAAAAGGGGCGGATCCAGAAGAAAGCGTTGCTCAAAGAGCTGAAGGAGATGGAGAATGATGCGAGCAGGTGCAGAAGGTTCATCGGAAAGGTATTGAATTTTGCCAAGATGATTCCCGAAGAAAAGACAATGCTGAACATCCATAACATGATCGAGGACGCCCTCCTCCTGGTCCAACGCCAGGCAAAGCTGGAGAACATACATATAAAAAAGTATTTTTCCGATAAAGACATATACGTTATAGGCAACACGAATAACCTGCAGCAGGTGGTCATCAATGTAGTGAATAATGCGCGGGAGGCGATCCTCCCCGATTCAGGCGAAATTACCCTGAAGACCTATGTGAAGGACGGAGATAGAAAGAAATGGGCATACATTGAAGTCAACGATACGGGAAAGGGCATCCCGAGGAACTTAATGGACCGGATCTTCGATTCTTTTTTCACGACAAAACCGAACGGCACAGGCCTGGGTCTTTCTGTAAGTAAGAGGATCATAGAGGAACATGGGGGAAGGCTTACGGTGAGAAATATACCCGGAGGAGCTTCATTGACTATAAGTCTCCCCTGCGGATAATGGACCGCCATACAATTCAACGGCAAGGTGCGCAATGAAAAAGGATAAATTCAATATACTTGTGGTGGACGACGAGGACAGCATCAGGAACAGGTGCGTCCAATTGCTCCAGAGGAAAGGTTATACTGTGAGGGGCGTGAATGACGGCGAGCAGGCCCTTTTTATCATTAAGAAAGATAATCTGTCCTTAGTGATCGCCGATATTCGAATGCCGGGATTGAACGGCATAGACCTCCTTGAAAAGATAAAAGAAACACATCCCGACATCGAAGTGGTCATGATCACAGGGTACGGAACCGTAGACAATGCGGTCGAGGCGATGAAGCTGGGGGCCTACGATTACATTACCAAGCCTTTTGACATGGACCGGCTGTTGAAGGTAGTGGAACATATCGAGACAAAATTTGCGTTAAAAAATGAGATCGGCGCCCTGAAGGATGAGCTGAAGAAATTTTCTGCCCAACATGATTTTATTGGCGTCAGCGATGAAGTACAGCATATCTTTCAACTGGTCCAAAAGATCTCCCCGATCGACTGCAACGTGCTGATCCAGGGGGAGAGCGGCACAGGTAAGGGGCTGCTCGCCCATGCAATACATTCGGGCAGCCCGCGGAATAAAAACCCTTTCGTCGTGGTGGACTGCGCTGCGCTGACTGAAAGCCTGCTGGAGAGCGAGCTCTTCGGGTATATGAAGGGGGCCTTTACCGGCGCCTATGCGAACAAAGAAGGCTATTTCAAAATCGCCGATAAAGGGACCATATTCCTTGACGAAATAAGCGAGCTCTCCACTTCTCTCCAGGGAAAGCTTCTCCGCATGGCACAGGACCATGAGATCATTCCAGTCGGGGGTACAAAACCGGTCAAGATCAACACGAGGATCCTTGCGGCAACCAACAGAAATCTTGAGCAGCGTGTCAAGGAAGGGAAGTTCAGGGAAGATCTTTACTTCAGGATCAACGTCGTGAAGATCGACATCCCTCCGCTAAGGGAACGCAAAGAGGATATAGCGCCCCTCACGCATTTTTTCTTCGATAAATTTAAAAAACGGTTCGATAAGAATATATTATCAATAGACCAGCAGGTTCTGGACTTCTTTCAGCGGTATGAATGGCCCGGCAACGTGAGGGAGCTTGAGAATGTTGTTCAGCGGATGGTCATTACGGCCGATAAGAGAATGGCGACAATGGAGGATCTGCCGGAAAAGATGCGTTTCGCCATGCCGGAGCAGGCTAACGAAGGGCGCGATACCCTTCATAGCCTGGATTTTACAGAGGCAAGAAAAAGATGCCTGGACAGTTTTACAAGGGAATATCTTGTCGACGCCCTGAGGCATTGCCAGGGCAACATCTCAAAGACCGCCAAAGAGATCAGCATACAGAGACCTTCCATCCAGCGGATGATCAAGCGTTATGACATAAGAAAGGAAGAATACATGTAAGGGAGTGAATCCCTTAGGTTGCATGATACTTTAGAGATACAGACCCGCCGATTTTGCCTTTTTGTTCCAATCTCAACAGACATTAAAGGATAAATATCCGGGGACCGTTGAACAAACCAAATAATAACAAAAAGATAGAAGTTTTATGCTAATCCCGCCCTGAAAAGATCCTTTTTTGCGCTCCCGGCAGATGGTTAAGCCGGGAAGACCTGTATCCTTACGGTTACATACATCAGCGGCCATTTGCGCCCGCTATTTAATGGTAGAACATAATAAATAAAAATATCAATATGTTAGAAACATCTCTGCGAAAATTGTTTTGTGGCATAATATTTGCTTTTGTCTTAATAAATGGATCTGGCATGAAGATAGGCGCATCATATGAAATCATTCACAGGCCGCACGGTAATCAACGGACGGATCGCATTCAGTTAAAACATAACGATAAGTCCTTAATAAAAGATAACCAAAATGGAGGTGTTTTATGAGGCCAGGGTATTTTGAAGATCTGGAAAGTTTTGTAGAATTAAGCTCTTTAAAATTTGAGTATCTCGAACCGAATTCACTCAAAGAGGCTTGCGCCATGCTTGATCAGCACAAGGAAAAGGCAAAGTTGATTGCCGGCGGAACGCAGCTTATCCCCTTGATGAAGCAAAGAAAGGTAAACCCCGAATATCTTGTAAACCTGAAGAACATACCGAACCTTGAATATGTGGATTACTACAGCGATTTCGCCGAAGAAGGCGTGAAGATCGGGGCAGTGGCAACGCTCTTTGACCTGAGCCGATCAGTGATAATAAACGAAAGGGCAAGCGTTCTCGTTGATGCCATCAATCAGAGAGAGCTCGGGATGAACAAGACACGATGGGCATATTACATGGCTACTATCGGCGGGTACCTTTTTACCCCGGAAAGTGTTGTCGACGTTGCTCCAGTGCTGATGATACTGGATGCAAAGGCGGTCATGCAGGGCATTCAGGGGTGGGAGACGGTTCCCATAGAGAGCCTTTTCGCGAAGAACGGGAATGAAGAGGTGTACGAGATTCTTGGAGAGATACGGATTCCAAAACAGCAGGAAAGCGAAGTAGGCCTTGTATATGAGAAAAGCACAGGCACAGACGGCGCGCCCAGCATAGGCGTGGCAGTCTATCTCAGGCTTGACCTGAAACACGTAAACATAGAAGAGATAAGGATCGTGGTGGGCGGAATAGGCGCTGCCCCCGTTGAAACACAGGAGGGGCCGGCAATCATGAAAGATAACCCGATCGACGACCACCTGATCATAGATGCGGCAGATATAGCCGCAGGCGAGGTCTGCAAGGACTCTGACCCGGAAATACTGGACAGGGCGAGAGAAGTGATAGAAGAGGCGATACGGCATGCTATTGACCGCTCTATCGGAGATTTTGCACTTGGGTATTAAACAACATCCCTTATCGAGAGGGCATGCAAAAATAAATTCATGTGAAGGGAGGTAAAAAGGAAATGGCAGAGATGAGGATCAAATGTCTTTACGGCAGACAGGACTGTATGTTTGTAAAGAAAGGCACATGTCCAAGAGAGGATCAATGCCTGCTCGCAGGTGAACTGAAGGCCAAGATGAAGAAAGAAAAAGAAGAACAAGAAGGAGGTGAGAACTTACAAGATGCTAATACAAGAGAAATTCACAGTGAAAGCGCCTATTCAGCAGGTGTGGCGGTTCATAATTAACCCCCAGCTGATAGGGAATTGTGTTCCAGGTTGCGAGAATATCGAAGCAATAGATGAGCGTACCTATGTAGCTACTGTGAAAGCAGGGGTCGGCCCGATAAAGGTTCGTTTCAAGATCACCACATCATTAACGCAGATAGACGAGCCGAAACACATCCATATGGAGGGAAAAGGAGCGGACATGGGTATGGCGGGGAACTTTACCCAGGGAAGCGACGTGTACCTGCGAGAGGTTTCGGCAAACGAGACCGAGGTTGCATATTCATCAAATGTGACCGTCAACGGCAGGATCGCCCTTTTCGGCGACAGGATTATGCGAGCACAGGCGAAGAAGATTGGCGAAGAATTTATAAAGGCGTTGAAAGAAAAAATTGAAGGACAGAAGGAGACCTAATTATGAAAGATTTCGAATATTTTTCAGCCGGCAGCCTGCAGGAAGCTTGCTCTTTGATCTCCCAGTACAAAGATGTAGGCAAAATACTTGCTGGCGGTCAGTCACTCATTACCCTTCTCAGGCAGAAGCTGATAAGCCCTACATGCCTCATCGACATCAAGGGGCTTAAGGAACTCGACTTTATCGAATTTGATAAGAAGAGCGGCCTGAGGATAGGCGCATTAACAACACACCGGGCAATTGAAAAATCTCCGTTGATACAGGAGAAATACAATGTGCTCTCTGAGATGGAAAAGAGCGTGGCCTCGGTCCAGACCAGGAACTGGGGCACCATCGGCGGCAACCTTTGCAGCGCAGACCCTATCGGAGACCCGGCGCCTTCGTTAATCGTATTAGGTGCGAAGATAAAATTGGTGAGCGCAAAGGGAGAAAGAGTAGTAGCCCTGGAAGATTTTTTTACGGATTACTTCACAACCATTATTGAGCCCGACGAGATACTAGCAGAGATCCAGTTGCCTCCCCCTGCACCCAACACGGCTGTCGAGTATATGAAGTTTGCCACGATCGAGGCAGGGATAAAGATCGTATCCACATCGGTAGCGGTCACCGTTGAAGCAGGAAGCGACGTGTGCAAGGACGCGAAGATCGTCATGAGCGCCGTTGCGCCGGTCCCGCTTATCACGAAAAAGGCTGCGGAGATGCTGAAGGGCAAGAAATTGACTGACGATGTGATCGAAGAGGCGGCAAAGATGGCCGCGTCAGAGACTGATCCCACCACAGATGTCCACGCCTCGGCCGAATACAGAAAAGAGATCGTAAAGGTTCTCGTGAAGCGCGCGACAAAGAAGGCCTTTGAGAAAGCGAAAAAGGCTTAACAGTATTGAAAGGAGGAAGTTACGATATGGATAGCTCGAAAAAAACGATAAATGTAAAGGTGAACGGGGAATCATACGAAGTGTCGATCAAGCCCAAAATGACCCTGCTCCAGCTTTTAAGGAACGAACTGGGCCTGACGGGCACAAAACAGGCCTGTATGGACAATTCCTGCGGGGCCTGTACCGTGATCGTCAACAAGATGGCCGTGAAGGCCTGTTCGGTCCTGGCGATGCAGGTGAATGGCAAGGAAGTTACCACTGTTGAGGGATTGGCTTCAAAAGACGGCAAACTGTCGATCCTCCAGGAGGCTTTTCTGGAGCACAGCGCTTTCCAGTGCGGATTCTGCAGCCCCGGGAAGCTTATGTCTTCCACAGCTATGCTGGATGAGCTGGAAAACCCGACCGAGGAAGATATAAGAAGGGACATGGAAGGAAATCTGTGCAGGTGCACCGGCTACGTACAGTACCTCGAAGCTATTAAGTCAGTGGTCCAGAAGAGAAAGGAGGGAAAGATATGAATGAGCGCTCTGTAGTAGGAAAACCGCTGCCGCGGGTTGACGGCAAGGCAAAATTGACAGGGAGGGCGAAGTTTACAACCGATGTTATGCTCCCCGGTATGCTTCACGCGAAATTGTTAAGAAGCCCCCTTCCCCACGCGAAGATCCGCAGCATCGATACGAGCAAGGCAGAAAAGTTGCCCGGCGTCGTGGCAGTGATCACCGGGAAGGACACATGGGGGATCAGATATGGCTTCGTTGACACGCCGAACTATCCGGCAGAGGAACGCCCGATAGCCGAGGACAAGGTCCGCTTTATCGGTGAGACGGTAGCGGCAGTAGCAGCCATTGACCCCGACACCGCTGAAGACGCGCTGGACCTTATTGATGTAGACTACGACCCGCTTCCACCGGTCTTTGATCCGGAAGAGGCGATGAAGGACGGCGCCCCCCAGATACACGGTGAGATCACCCGCAACACATCCTGCGCGTGGGAAGATTGGGGCGTAGCGAGAAAGTCCCATTCATACACGCCGGTGAACAACGTTGCCGCGAGGGTGCTCGTTACATACGGCGATGTGGAGAAAGGGTTTGCCGAGGCTGAATATGTCCGCGAGGACCGCTCAAGGAGCCCGGGCACTTCACATATGGCTATGGAGCCGCACACGATGGTGGCAAGCTGGGATCCCTTTGAACAGAAGCTCGACGTATGGATGAACCATATGGCCTGGGAATTGAAGCGCTACTGGCTGCACAAGACACTGGACATCCCAATCCCCAAGATAAGGATCCACAAGACCTATATCGGCGGCGGGTTTGGCGGGAAGGCCCCCTGCTTCGACTACGAGGTCATCTGTGCTTTTCTCTCAAGGAAGCTCTGTAAGCCGATAAAGATAGAGCTGACAAGGGAGGAGGTCTTCTCATCCTGCAGGAACAGCCACAGGTTCGACATCAATATCAAGACAGGCGTAAAGAAGGACGGCACCATTGTCGCCCAGCATTGCAGCGTCATCGTAGACGCAGGCGCATACAAATGCAGCGCGCCTGTCGCGATGTTCTTAAGCCACGCCATGTGCGACCCGTGCCTTGACCGTAAGAACGTAAGGCATGAAGGAGTCGCGGTCTATACGAACAAGAACTTCAACTTTGCGAGAAGGGGGCATGGAGCGCCGCAGATGCGCCTTGCCGCAGATGCCCAGTACGACCAGATCTGCGAAGACCTCGGTCTGGACCCTGTGGAATTTTTGATAAAGAACCTCAGAAAGAAAGGCGACGTCATCCCCAACGGCGACAGGCTGGACAGCTACGGTCTGCCGGAGGCCATCAAGAAAAGCGCAGAGGCCATCAAGTGGAAAGAAAAGCGCGGCAAACAGAGGGATAAGAACCGGGGCGTGGGCATCGGCATCAACGGCATGTTCAGCGGTTCGGGATACTGGCCTTTTGCCAGTACTGCGATCGTAAGACTCAACCACGACGGCACGATCACCCTTATGGAGGGCGACTGCGAGTTCGGCCAGGGACCGGATACAACATACTGCCAGATAGCGGCAGAGGCCCTTGGATTAACCGTAGAGGATGTGACCCTCGTATCGAGCGATTCAGAGCTTTGCCCGATGAACTACAGCAACTTCTTAAGCGGTGGAATGTTCGTTGGCGGCGGCGCAGTGTACAACGCGGCAATGGACCTTAGGGAAAAGTTATTGCGAGTGGCCAGCGAAGTTATGAGGGCTAAACCTGAAGACATTGAATTGAAAGACAAAAAGGCATTCCTGAAGAGCAACCCGAAAAGGTCTTACACCTTTACGGAACTAATGAGATACCACATCCAGAAACATCTGGGAGATCCGCTTATCGGGCATGGATACAAGAAGGCGGTGCCCGAGATCGAATTCTACCCGAGCCTTTCGAAGGGCACAGGGAGATTCACCGATGCCTACGGCTTCACGGCATCTACAGCGGAAGTTGAGGTTGACAGAGAGACGGGCAGGATCAGGGTGCTCAAGATAGTGGTGGCAGAAGACAGCGGATTTGAGATAAACACGGCAATCTGCAAAGGGCAGCTGGTAAGCCAGGCAGTACAGGGAATGAGCGACGCACTGTTCGAAGAGATCATGGATGATGAGGGGCGCGTGCTCAACCCGAACCTTGTCGATTATGAAATACCGAGGGCATTCGATATACCTGAGATTGAGGTCATCGACTGCTCAGACTTTGAGCCGAAGGGCCCCTGGGGAGCAAAAGAGATAGGAGAGTGCGCCAGGGCTGCTGTTATTTCGGCAGTGGTAAACGCGGTCTATGACGCAACAGGTGTCAGGGTAATGAGAGTCCCCATCACCCCTGAGAGAATGTTCAATGCATTGAAGGCACAGGAAAAAAAGTGACCCTTCATAATACCCCCCGTAGAGACCTCCGAGGCAACGCGCCGTAAGGGGTCTCTACCCTCCAACATTGGTGCGTGGCACGGGAGGCGTTGAGAAGAAGGAGCGGCATGGACACCTTCTATAAAAAGGAAAAATTGATGTATATTGAGAGGACCTCTTTGCGTAAGAGGTCCTCTGCTTTTTAAATAAGGCATATCGTATAGAGGATGGGCTTATGGTGATAAAGACAAGAACAAATTTTGTCGGCGAGGTTGTGATGGAGCTGGAATCGCCGACACTGAAAAAGGTAGTGGCTGAGCTTTCCGGCAGGGTTGGTTTTCCAATCTGTTCCCCTGACAGCGGAGAGATCCAGGGCGATTTCAAGATATACGTAAACGGCGTTGAGTATGAGAATATTGCGAACGGCAACAACGTAGATCTGAAAGAGAAAGATGATATAGAGGTCACAATGGTCATGCTGGCAGGAGGATGAGGCTCCGGCCTTTTTTGGGAGCAATGGTGTTTAATTTAATGAATTATACTTGACATCGAAACAGCAGGTATGTTTAGAATGAGCATAGCGTCTCGCACGGTTAAATTCAGAAAATCTGATCCAGGGAATACCGGGTTTTGAGGGAAAGGAGGTAAAGAGACAAAAAAATTCATAGAACAGTAAGCCGGAAATAAAAAAAAGAAGGGGGTAAAAATGAAAAGAGTAAGTGTGGTTTCATTGTTTCTGAGCTTTGCAATTCTTCTGTTTTTCTCCACATCATCATACTCCGCACCGATCGAGCTTAAATGGGCAAATTACTTTCCCATCGGCACAGCACACACAAAGATCATGGAAGTCTTTATAAAAGATATTGAAGCAAAAACGAACGGCAAGGTGAAATTCAGCTATTATCCCGCAGGTACCCTCCTGACCGCGCCGAAGATGTACGACGGCGTCGAGAAGGGGATGGCAGACCTCGGCTTCGCCAACATCGGATACACATTCGGACGCTTCAAACAGACGGAAGCGCTCGACATGCCCATCGGGTATAACACAGAATGGGTCGCAACACATGTGTCCAATGATTTTTACAAAAAATTCAAACCGAAGGAATGGGATAAAGTTCAGGTTCTTTCTTTTTCCATATGCGGCCTGAACGTATTGCAGACAATCAAACCTATATATAAGCTGGAGGATCTGAAAGGCCAGAACATCAGGGGCACCGGCTATGTCGGCGAAGTCGTTGCGGCGCTCGGAGGCACACCGAGGGCGATCCCGACTCCTGAGGCATATGATGCCGTCCTGAAGAAGGTTATAGACGGATTATACATATCCATGGAGACATTGCAGGCCTTCAGATATGCAGAGGTGGTAAAATACGTAACAGAGATCTGGCCGATAGGACAGGGATATACCTTCTTCCTCATTATGAACAAGAACACATGGAACAAATTGCCCGCCGATGTAAAAAAGGTGTTCAACGAATACCCCTTTGAAGAAAAGCTGGCAACGATGTGGAACGAAATCGATATAGCGGGCAAGAGGTTCGCCATCGAAAAAGGCGTCAAGTTTATTCAGCTCTCTACTGAGGAGAGGGGAAAATGGATCAAGGCCGCCGAGCCCGTTATTGAGAAATACGTGAAGACGATGGTCTCCGCGGGATACAGCGAGAAGGAAGTAAGGGGATGGATAAGCTACCTGAAAGAAAGAAGGGATTACTGGACGAAAAAACAGAAAGAGGCTGGAATAAAATCATCAACCGGTCCTGATTACCTGAGAGTGGACTGGAAATAGGAAGGATGTGAAGATGGAAAGGTTCGAGAGGATCACAAAAAATATATGCATAAAATTGGAAATGGTAGGGGTTGTGGCATACCTTATTATGGTACTTGTAAATATACTTGATGTTGCCGGGTCGAAGTTTTTCAAATGGCCCTTTCCGGGATCTGTCGAGATCGTCAGCTTTGCCCAGATCATCGCCATATCCCTTACCATCCCTCTCGGCCTTTTTCTGGGTTTTCACCTGAGTATTGATTTTATTATCGAGAAGCTTCCGAAGACACCGAAACATTATATAAACATTTTCGTCTTCGCCGTTTTGACGATCTTTTTTGTCCTGGTCTTTCTACAGTCCCTGGAGTACGGGTATTCCCTGCAGATATCTGAAGAGATAGGGTCCGTTTCAAAGATCCCGCTCTTCCCCTTTGCCTATGTCATCGCAGCAGGCGCTATACCCGTTGTACTCTTTTATCTTATCAGCACCATAAAGTCTATAAAGGGAAGGTAAGTTTATGAGTCCTGCTTTCGTATTTATCTTAGGCATAATCCTCCTTGTGATCTTTTTTCTGATAAGGATGCCCATTGCCTTCTCCATGGGCCTTGCCGGGTTTTTGGGCCTTTCGTATCTTACGTCATTTCAAACAGCCTTGATGTTCGTCCCAAGGGACCTATTTGAGGTCTTCGGCTCTTATTCCATAAGCGCGATCCCTATGTTCGTCCTCATGGGATACTACGGATTTTCGGCAGGCCTCGGCAACAGGCTTTACGAATCGGCCTTCAGCATCTTCGGGCATATAAGGGGAGGCCTTGCCGTCTCCACAATATTCGCATGCGCAGGCTTCGGGGCGATCTGCGGTTCCTGCACTGCAACGTCCGCCACCATGGGAAAGCTCGCGATCCCGGCTATGAAGAAATACAAGTACAACGACATGATCGCGGCAGGCTGCGTTGCCTCTTCAGGGACCCTCGGCATCCTCATCCCCCCGAGCGTGGTCCTTCTCCTCTATGGCATCATAACGTCGGAGTCCATAGGCAAGCTCTTTGTGGCCGGCATAGTCCCGGGCATAATACTCGCGATTTTCATGTCTCTCGCTGTCTATATTTACTGTGTAAAGAACCCGACAGTAGGGCCGCCTGGGGAAAAAGTGCCCTTTAAGGGAAAAATGAAAGCGATCGGCAGAATAATAGATGTGATAATTCTTTTTGTTGCGGTTATAGGCGGGCTCATCTTCGGTTTTTTTACGCCGACCCAGGCCGGAGGGGTCGGGGCCGTAGGGGCGATCCTGATCGGCCTTGTCAGAAGGGAGCTCACATGGAAGGCATTCCTGGACAATACGAGAGAGGCGCTGAGGACATCCTGTATGATCCTCACTGTAATGGGTTTCGCCACACTTTTTGGCCATTTCATCACATTGTCGAAGATAACCTTTCTCCTTTCCGACTGGATAACCACCTTGAAGATCCCCTCCTTTTTCATCATGTTGATCATCATGCTGATTTATCTGATAGGCGGGTGCTTTGTTGATTCGCTGCCCTTCATGATCCTCACCGTCCCTATCTTTTATCCCCTTGTAGTGTCCCTGGGATATGACCCTATCTGGTTTGGTGTCATCATTACCATATTAACAGGCGTAGGCACAATAACCCCTCCTGTGGGCATAAACGTGTATGTCATAAAGGGGATAACCAACGGCCTGCCGCTCGAGACGATATTCAAGGGAACAACCCTCTTCCTTGTAGCGATGATGATTGCCACAATCATTCTTATTGCCTTTCCTGCCCTGACACTTTTTCTTCCGAATCTTGTGCAATAATAAGGTCCGGCAGTCCTTGTTTTCTTCATAAGAGCGGTCCAGGTTTGTTCTTTTCTTGGCTTCCGCCGCATCCCTGGGATTACATGCAACTTTGGAGATACAAGTTCTCATGCCCTTTGAACGACAGGTATCTGTAGTATGCATGCCCCTGAATCGCACGCCGTACCGAAAAAAACCAAATAATAACAGCAGGACAGAGATGTATGAAACCACGCAATTTCAGACGCCGTCTTTGCGGCAAAGAAAGGGTGTGGAATACGCCGCACATGCCCTGTATCTTGTTAGTTACACAGGACGCAACAAAAATCCTTTTATAAAACATTAAATCTCATAATAACCTGTAGTTATAAACCTTTTCACAGGTACGGTAATTTGGCATAGAATTTGCTATTAAACATAATCAAAGATAATTTTTCTTAATCCGCCTTTGTTAAGGCCACGCATTTGACACGGCAAGATGTAGAAGAGCACATACAACATACGTATTAATAAGGGATTAACCAGCACCGGTCCGGCACTTAGCATCCTTATGTGCGGACTTCAGGGGGGAGAAAGGTTGCCTGAAGCGTATTGTGCAGTTACCGACACGTCAATACAAACAATCTCATCTATTACATTACCACTGTTCTTTGTTCTATACACCAACCATGAAACGGGAGTTGTGAGAAAGGAGGCATAATGCATAACAGGCTTGACGGTTTTCTCAAGATCGTAACGAAGATACTCAATTATATAGGTAGCGCAGCGCTTACCTTTATGATGCTGCTGACGGTCGCCGATGTTACCATGCGCGCATTCGGACACCCCATTATCGGTACCTATGAGGTTGTGGCCTTAGCGCTGGCGCTGGTGGTCGGTTTTACCATCCCGAAGGTGTCCTACGAAAGGGGGCACGTTTTCATGGAAGTTATTATTGAACGGCTTACCCCGAAGAGAAGGGACCTGTTGAATACCTTCACCAGGGTTCTCTGCTTCCTTCTTTTCCTGTTCATCGGGTATAACCTTTTCGGTGCAGGCAACGAATTCCGCGCATCAGGCGAGGTGTCGCCGACCATCCAGCTTCCCTTTTATCCGGTCGCCTATGGCGTGGGGGTCTGCTGCTTTATTGAGTGCCTGGTATTTGTCAATGACATTGTGAAAATATGGAGAGGTCAATATGAATGAGATAACGATCGGCATCATAATGCTCTTTGTGCTCCTGCTCCTTTTTGCAACGGGTATTGAACTGGGTTTCGCAATGGCGATCGCGGGGTTTGTGGGTTTTGCGTACCTTAATGGAATTCCTTCGGCCATGAACCTTCTGGCCAGGGACATGTTCGATGTCATTACCAATTACGGTTACACGGTCTTCCCCCTCTTTATCATGATGGGCCAGATCGGTTTTCATGCCGGTATCGCGAAGAGGCTCTATGACTGTTCGCACAAGTTCATCGGCCATATCCCCGGCGGCCTTGCAATGGCCACCATTGTCGGTGGCAGCGCCTTTAAGGCGATCTGCGGCTCTGCCACGGCCACGACGGCAACCTTTGCAAGCGTCGCGATGCCCGAAATGGAGCGATACAAATACGACGAAAAGCTCTCGACGGGAACCATTGCCACCGTGGGAACGCTGGGGTGCCTCATACCTCCAAGCGTGGTCCTCATTCTTTACGGCGTTATCACCGAGCAGTCCATAGGAAAGCTTTTTCTCGCAGGCATAGTCCCCGCGATCATCATAGCTGTTTTCTTTATGGGGATCGTCTACGGGTGGGTGAAGATCAATCCGGCGGTCGCCCCTGTGTCGGACCGTGCAACATGGAAGGAGAGGATGCGCAGCCTGCCGGAGGTAGTATGGGTTTTCCTTATCTTTATCCTCATGATAGGAGGGATCATGAAGGGGTTTTTTACCCCGTCGGAGGCAGGCGCTGTGGGGGCCTTTGCGGTATTGCTTCTGGCGGCGGTAATGCGCGATATCACCTTCAAAAAATATCTGGAATCGCTCAGCGAGGCGATCCGTACCGCCGGTATGTTCCTCATGCTCCTTGTGGGCTCCGCGGTGCTCGGCCATTTTATTGCAGTCACCAATATCCCTCAGAAGACGGCAGAATGGCTTGTAGGGCTGCCGATCAACCGGTATATTATCCTCTTCGGCATCTGTATTATCTTCGAGCTGGGCGGTTCTTTCATTGAAGACCTTGCGTTCATGATCCTTGCCCTCCCCATTTTTTATCCGACCGTCATCAAGCTTGGGTTTGACCCGATCTGGTTCGCTGTCATCATCTGCGTCATCATCATGGTCGGCATGATCATCCCTCCGGTGGCTATCTGCGTCTTTGTGGTGAAGAATATTACCAAGGTGCCTTTGTGGACTATATACAAAGGCTGCGCACCGTTCCTGATCTCTCTCTTTATCTGCTGGCTTATCCTCTTCTTCTTCCCGCAGCTTTCACTCTGGCTTCCTTCACTTGTTTACAAATGAGAGGCAACGGGGAGAAGCCTGATCAAAAAGGCAACATGTTGCACTATGATATACAAAAAACTAAAGGAGGTTTAGAAATGGCAAGAAAGGTGTTAGCGGTGGTTTTTGTTGTTGCGGTTTTTTCGTTTTTCTTTGCTGCGTCCGGCACGGCTGAGGTGATTAAGATCAAGTTTGCGAACTACATGCCTATCATGCATACCAATACGATCGTGATGGGCAAGTTCTGCGAAGAGGTGAACAAGAAGCTTGCCGGTAAGGTGGAGATTACCCAGTATCCTGCCGGCACGCTCCTCAAGGCGCCCCAGATGGCCGCCGGCGTAGCCTCTGGTGTTGCCGATATGGGCCTTGCGCACTGCTCATACTCAAGGGGCAGGTTCCCTGTGATGGAGCTTACCGAATTGCCTCTCGGCGCTTCGAGCAGCTTCATACTCACCCATGTGATCAACGATTTCTATGACAAGTTCAAACCCAAAGAGTGGGACGCATACCATCCCCTCATCTTCAGCGCCAGCACGCCATCGACGATACAGACGCTTAAGAAGCCGGTCAAGACGCTGGAAGACCTGAAGGGGATGAAGATCAGGGGCACCGGCAGGAGCGGAGATGTAGTAAAGGCGCTTGGCGCCACCACAACACCCATCGAGATGATGGATATGTACGAATCCCTGAAAAGGGGCGTTATTGACGGCAATATGGGTCCCTATGAGCAGTTGAAGAGCTTCAGAACAGGCGAAGTCTTAAAGTATCACAGTGTAGCATGGCAGGCAGGCAGCGGCTATACCTTCTATGTGATCTTCAACAAGAACAAATGGAACAGCCTCCCGAAAGAGGCACAGAAGGTCATTGACGAAACAGCGAAGACCTACATAGATATCTGGGCGGTGGAGTGGAACAAAACAGACCTCGACGGCAAAGAATTCTTCGACAAACAGGGCGGCCAGACCATACCCATTCCTGATACAGAGATCCAGAGGTGGGTAAAGGCCGTACAGCCGGTAATTGATGATTACAAGAAGGACATGGTCTCCAAGGGTTTCAAGGCGGCAGAGGTTGACGGCTGGATAAAGTTCATAAAGGAACGCATAGCTTACTGGAAAGAACAGGAGAAGACAAGAAAGATACCTACTGCATACCAATAGACTGTATGGTGCAATAGTTATTGAGCGGTTGTACTTCACGCCTGCCGGGGTGAAGTACAACCGCCACAACATTCCCGGTGTGAGGGGGGGGCTACAATTGTGTCTTTCCTAAAGTTTACAGAATGCCAAGGAATATATACAATATATAAATATGCCGATATCTTTCTTAATAAGTTATTAAATGCGACAATGATTGTAGGGCAAGTATTTTGATAATATTAAAGTAAAGTTTATTGACCTAATATAAGGAGGTTTTTATGGCAAAGGTAAAGATGTGGAAGCCGGAAATAGAAACATTGCCACGGGAAGAGCTGGAAAAAAGACAGTTGAAATATTTCAGGAAACAGATGAAGTATGTCATAGAGAAAAGTCCCTTTTACAAGAGAAAATTTAAGGCAGCAGGAGTGGTGCCCAATGACATCAAGACTATGGACGATGTGAGACGGGTTCCCTTTACGACAAAGCAGGAGCTGCTGAAATCGCAGGAAGAACATCCAATATTCGGCGATTTTCCGTGTATCAAGCCGGAGCAGGCGACGAGGGTCTTTCAGACATCGGGAACCACCGGCAAGCCTCTTAAGATCCCCTTCAGCAAAAAGGATTGGTTCAAAACGTTTTATGAACAATTCAGCTATTATATATATGGCTATGGCATGGAGAGCAAGGATGTCGCATTCTTCCCGTTCACCTACGGAACGTTTATCGCCTGGTGGGGGATCCAGTCTGCGATGGAGCAGCACGAGATCACCATCGTCCCGGGCGGCGGCCAAAGCTCTGATGCGCGCGTGAAAAGCATCATTGACTGGGGGGCGACCATTGTCTGTGGAACGCCCACCTACGTTATTTACTTGGGTGAATTAGCGCAGAAGATGGGGGTCGATCTTTCTAATTCAAAAGTAAGGATCGTTGTCACCGCGGGCGAGCCCGGCGCACAGGTCCCTGCGACAAAACAGCTCGTGGAAAAACTGTATGGAGCAAAGAATTACGATGATATAGGGAGTACCGAGATAACGAACTTTGGATTTGAGTGTGTAGCGCAGAAAGGCACTCACATGTCAGAGGGGATGTTCCTGCCTGAATCCCTCGATACAGAGACCGGCAAGCCGGCAGCCGAAGGTGAGGCCGGCGAGCTTGTGCTCTCCAATCTGTTCTGCGAGAGCGCGCCGCTCATCCGCTACAAGACAAAGGACCTTGTAAAATTCAATTATAAGAAGTGCGATTGCGGAAGGACGTTCCTGCGCATGGACGGTGGCGTTCTGGGAAGGGCCGACGATATGTTCACCTTTGGCGGGGTAAACATTTTCCCCTCAGCGATCGAGAATTTCATCAGGGGCATCCCGACGTTTGCGAACGAGTATCAGTTGATCATCCCCAAGCAGGGCACCGGGAAAAGAATGAAAATAAAGGTGGAGCCGGCATCAACCGCCGTATCAGACGAAGAGGCCAAAAATGCTGTAAGACAGTTGTCGGAAAGCATCGTCTACAATATAAAGGTTACCGCCGACATCGAGCTTGTCGACCCGGGGAGCTTGCCGAGGTTCGAAGGGAAGGCAAAGAGGGTTATTAAAGAAAGCTGAAAGGCGCTATAAAGGTGCGGGCGGCAGGGGCTACCCGCACCTTGTTATACAATACGTTCTGTAATGGGCCTTCAATCCCAGAGGAGGAAATATAAGACATGAATCCGACAATCCTGGTATTTGATTGGCTCGACAAACTTAAGTTCAACCGCTTCCATGTAATTCTAACCACCCTCATAGGCCTCATATTCATCGCCGGGGGCTACAATTCACAGGTCGTTGCGTATGTCGTGCCGCTTGCGCTAAAGGAATGGCACCTGACGCCCCTTGCTGCAGGGACCATGATGTCGGCGAGCCATTTCGGCCTCATGCTTGGCGCCATCGGGTTCGGGATGGCATCGGACCGCATAGGAAGAAAGAAGACCATCATGCTGGCCGTTGCATCGCTGTCTGTCTTCAGCAGCGCTGCCTATTTCGCTCCCAACTACGAGGTGTTTTGCCTGCTGCGTTTGATCGCGGGCCTGGGGATAGGCGGGGCGGTGCCGCTTTCTTCAACGATAGTTTCGGAATTTGCTCCTGCCGCGATCAGGGCCAGGCTGCTTACTGCAGCGGCCGGCGGTTTTACTCTCGGATGGGCCTTAGCGGGACTTGTCGGCACGGCGTTAATATCAGATTACGGATGGCGCGTGGTGCTTCTTTTCGGGTTTCTCCCGGTGTTTTTACTCCCTATACTCCATCGTTACCTGCCGGAATCAATTCGATTTCTCGCAGGCAAGATGCGGTATGATGAAGCGCTGAAGGAGATAAAAAGGGTAGAGAGAATGAGTCGTTTCGACCAGAAGGATTGGAAACCTGAGAACTTTGCGCAGCCGGTCACAGAGCAAAAGGGCAAGCTGAGAGAGCTTTTTCGTCCTGGACTGCGAGGCATGACCTTGCTGGTGTGGTGCAGCTACCTCTTCAACTTCCTCGCCATCTATGGGCTCTCTACCTGGCTGCCTACGCTCCTCGCCAATGCAGGTTTTTCGCTGGAAAAAAGCTTCAGCTACGGAATCGTGCAGGCCATCGGGTCTACTGTAGGCGGTTTTTTTCTGGGCTGCATCCTTGATATCTTTGGCAGGAAGCGGGGCCTCTGTCTTACCTATTTCCTGGGAGGGTTGTCCATCATCTGGTTCGGGGCGGTGACGTCCGAAGCAGCCCTTTATGTTGCCGGATTGGCAACAGGAGTTTTTGTGGTGAGCGTCCCTGTGGCACTTCACGTCGTAGCTGGCGAGACCTATCCTACCCACATCCGGTCGACCGGTGCGGGATGGGCCTATGCAATGGGGAGGATCGGATCGATAAGCGGGCCTATCGTAGGCGGAGCAATACAGATGACAGACCTCAGCGTAAGCCAGTTCTTTATGCTTTTTTCCCTGCCCTGCTTTGTGTGTGTGCTCCTCGTTGCGCTTTACCCTGTTGCCGTTAAGAAGGATGCGCTGGAGACGGTGGCAGCAAAGCTGCTGAAATAGCCCATAATCCCCTCTCCCCCTGCGGGAGAGGGCAAGAAGCGGTACGTGGCAACAACATTTCCTCTTCACCTGACGGCAAAGGGCCGTAGCAAGAATATTCCCTCCCCCCTCGCCGGGAAAAGGTCACCTGCAGTTCCCCTCTCCCCCTGCGGGAAAAGGTCACCTGCAGTTCCCCTCTCCCCCTGCGGGAGAGGGTCAGGGTGAGGGGGATGAATTTGACTTCCACGCCTTGCGACGGTTGTTCTGAGATATTAAGACTTAGATTCTCTCTATATAGACAAAATTGTCGATGAGAAAAGCCCCGTTTCGACAATTATGTACTGCAGCAACGGTCTCCCTGTAATAAAACCTATTATAATCAATGTATTATAGTTGCCGCGCGCTGGCATGCATATTGCTTTGATAAAGACATGCAGAATGTGTAAAGGAGGCGTTACAATGAAACATATCGCAGCGTTGTTTTGTATAATATGCGCCATCGCACTTCCTCTGCAAGGATATTCTGTCGACCCCGGAGAGATACACCTGCGGTATCTGGAGGGGGATGTGCAGGTAAAAACAAGAGATGCAAAAGAATGGCTCCCGGCATCGATCAACATGCCCTTAAGGGACAGCGATCAGATATGGGTGCCTGATAACGGAAAGGCTGAACTGTTTTTAAGAAATGGTGCGATCGTCCGGCTCGGCAGAGACACCTTTTTGGAGATGCCAGCACCAGGGGACACGCAGCCGCGGTTTTATCTGGGAGCGGGAAGCGTATATGGAAATGTAATTGTTGAAAAGGGAAAACCTGTTATTGTAGAAACCCCTGCCGCATCTTTTATTGCGCACGGGAATTCTATTTTCAGGATTGACATAGCTGAGAACGAAGATTCGACTGTTTCTGTTTTTCAAGGCGAGCTGTACGCAGACCGCGGTACGGGTCAGATGAGGATCGGCGCGGGGGAAAGGATGACCCTGAAGAAAGATGCCCAGTACCCGGTCCTCGCGAAGCTTCTCCCGGCTGACGAATGGGAACAGTGGAACAAGGCAAGGGACCGTGAGTTTTCAAGGCCTGAGCCCGGGAATGCGACGGCTTATCTTCCCGATGAGCTCAAGCCCTATTCTTATGACCTCAATAAGAACGGAAGGTGGATATACGAACAGGAATACGGCTATGTCTGGACGCCCACGGTTATCGTCGTACAGGACTGGTCACCTTACAGGGTCGGCAGGTGGGTATGGATGCGCGGCGATTACGTGTGGATCTCCTACGAGCCGTGGGGGTGGGTGCCGTACCATTACGGGAGGTGGGCATTCATCAAGGCACGGGGATGGTGCTGGGTACCTCCGCGCAGAGGGTTTGCATACTGGGGCCCTGGATATGTCGGCTGGGTGCATACCCCGACATACGTTTCCTGGGTGCCTCTTGCGCCGGGAGAGATCTATTATGGCCGCGGCCATTACGGCCCGCACAGCGTCAATATAAAAAATGTGACGGTGCAGAACGTTACGGTCAACCGGCGGCCCGCATATAAGAACATACACGTCAAGAACGCAATCGCCGCTGTGCATAGGGACACATTCGTGACCGGCAGGCAGGTAAAGCCGGCTCCACGGGAAAACCTCTTTCTGAAAGAGAAAAGGATCATGGGCGCACCGGAGATAAGGCCGGAGAAAGCAGCGCACATGCCTGTCATTAAAGATATACCAAGAGAGAAACAGCCGCCTGCAAAGATCGCCGGTAAGGGATTGGGAATACCGAAGACCGATCATCACGCAGCGCAGATTCAGAACCGGCCGATCAACATATCAGCCCCGGAAAATGCTGTAAACCGGTTGAAGCAGGTACATGAAAGAAGGGTGGATTTGCAGCGGGGAACGTTCAGGAGGGGTGTGACTCCTCCAACGACAGGGCAGCCTGCATCCGCCCGTTACGCAATGACAGAATTGCAAAAGACCGGCGCAGAGGGCAAGATGCCTGCGGCCCCGGCTGCCCGTCAGGAAGCAAAAACGGCAACAGTGCAACAGCGTGTCCCTGCGGCAATACCTCAAGCGCAGCCGTCTGTACCTGCCCGCTTGACCGATGTACCGGCGAGGAGGGCCGACATAGAAAAAGATACAAAGAGGGCACAATCCCCGGCTGTTACGATGCAGAGAACGCGAACCCTGCCGGCAACGCCTCAGACGTTTTCGTCCGCCCGGCCTACTTCAGCGGCGCCTCCGGCGCAGCAGCCCACAAGGTCCCGTACGGTATCATCTCCGGCGCAGCGACCCGCGCAAACCCCTTCTGCAATGCCTCAAAGGCAGCCGGCTGTGAGGGCTCCTTCTGTGGAGCCTCCTGCACAATCGCCAGGAAGGGGAGGCATGCAGATATCTGCAGCGGCTCCCAGAGAGAGGCCGGCCAAGAGGGAGGCACCAAGGACAGAGCGAAAGGGTGGAAGATAGAAGACCGGCCGCGCCACACTTTACCTGTTTGATCTTTATATTTCAGCGAATGGTCTCGCCCCGCTCTCCGAGCTCCCTGACCTCATTGTGCAGAGCGTCTTTTAAGTCCGGCCAGTCTGTTGACAATATCTTGTCGATCATGGAAATAAGATGTTTTGCCGTGAGCACTCTCGGCAAAAGAACATAGTCAGCGCCCTCAGCGTACATCTTTAAAGCCCTTTGCACGCTTTCGGCCGTAACGATTATTTTCGCATGGGGACTGATATCTTTTATTTGACTTATGAGCCTCAGGTTGTCCGTTCCTACCAATATAGTGTCCGGTATCGTTGAGATGACCAGCTTAACGCCGTGGATGCCGGCATGGTGGAGCGTGTCGGGGTGGCTTATGTCCCCGTATATAACCTTGATCCCCATCGTCTGGAGCGTTGAGTGCACCTCAGGATTGAAGTCAACGACTACGATCTTGTCCTTCAGCGCCGCGAATGGGGAATTTTTGCTCATATCCATCAGTTCGCGTATAAAGGAGCTCGCCGTGCGGTGGAACCCGAGTATTGCGATCTCCTTGCCGGATTGCTCCTCATCCTCATCCCGTTGCGTCTCGATATCTTTTAACCCTATTTTTTGCAGTACGGTGTTGCATGCCTTTTGCAAGGTATCGCTGAATTTTATCATATATGTCGAAACTACCGAGGTTATTACGAAGATAAAGATAACTACAGACATGACATCCTGGCCGATATGCCCGGCCTTCAATCCCAGCGCCGTTATCACGAGCGAGAACTCGCTTATCTGTGAGAGGTTTATCGACGTGAGGATGCTGACCCTGTTGCCGTTCTTGAGAAGATAGAGGGCGGGGTATATGGATAAAAACCTGGAGCCTATGAGAAAAAGGGAGGAGATCCCTGCAATTGCCAGGATACCGGGGGTGTTCAATGGGTTGGGTATCTGCATGCCAAGCGCGACAAAAAAGAGGGTTACAAAGAAATCCCTTATATTGATCACTTTCGCGATTACATCGAGGTTATAGGGAAAGGTCGAGATGGCGATCCCTGCGATCAGCGCGCCCATTTCAAGAGAGAGGTCAAGAAATCCTGCCAGGCCGCATATAAAGAAACACCAGCCGAGCGACGATACCAGGACAAGCTCCGGGACCTTGGATACGGCCCTGAAGAGGCGGGGAAGAATATATTTGCTGAAGAACAGGCTGATCCCTACGAGCGCCGCTCCCTTGATGAATGAAAAGAGGATCGTCAATATCTGTGGATCGGTAAGGTTCGGCTGGATTCCAAGCAGGATGATGGCCCATATATCCTGGAACACCAGGACACCCAATGTTATCCTTCCTGCAAGGGTATCGATCTCGAACTTCCCGTAGAGAAGCTTGACGACAATGGCCGTGCTGCTCAGGGCGCAACAGGCGGCAAGATATAGGAGGTCATACCTCCCGCCGCCGATGCCGTACCCCAGCAGACTAAAAAAGGCAAGCCCGAGCACAACGCATATGATGAATTGAGAAAGGCCGCTTACGACAAGCGATTTACCGGATTCCTTTAACTTCTTCATATCTATTTCAAGGCCTATCAGGAAGAGGAGGAGAATGAGCCCAATATGGGAGATTGTCTCTATATCGTTCAGGTTTGCCACCAAACCGAATCCTATGTTCGGGCCTATGAAGACGCCTGCAGCGATATATGCAAGCAGAAGCGGCTGCTTCAGCAGATGCCCGACAAAAGACATTATCGTGGCCGCGAGTATTGCGATGCCGACGCTGCTGACGAGGTTGCTCTCCCCGCTTTCCGCTGCCATTGCACATTTCGCGAACAGAACAAAAACAGTTGCCCACGCTGCTGTACGACACGACACCGTGGGAGGGCGCAGTTTAATTATTTGCGATATACTCATTTATTCCTTTTATGTCCCTCCTGTAAGATTGAAGCAACAGTTCAAACTTTCTTGACCGTATTATGCCTTTGCAGGCGAATATGGATATGGAGAAAGCGAGATAGAAATACCCGAAGACGGCCTGGATTATACTGCATATCTTTCCCGGCGCAGAGGCCGGCACGATGTCGCCATACCCCACTGTCGTCTGGGTTGTTACGCTGAAATAAAAACAATCCAGATACGTTATGTAAGCAGCTCCCGCTGCACCATACCTGCTATGCTTAAGCGCAGGGTGCCCGTCCAGAAATGGCAGCGCCACATAGTACAGACAGGAGAACAGGAGGGACACTGCGATAAAAAACAATATGATGTAGTATGGACTATTATCGTTGTTAATAATAGCTATTAAGATCCTTTTCATTACCGATTAAACCCCCTCTGGTCAAGAGTTTTAAATGAAGATACTAATAAAAGTAAACAGGAATGTCAACCAACAGACTAAAGGAGCTGCCTCAGCTTCTCCATGTCGTCCCAGGCCTCATTGACCCTGTTCTGGTTGCGCAGGAGGAACGATGGATGGTATGTGGGGAGGAGCGGCGTTCCGCGGTAGGTGGTCAGCACGCCGCGGATCCTGGTGATCCGCTCATCAACGCCGAGCAGCGTGTTGTAGGCATGCCGGCCGAGGGTGCAGATGATCTTCGGTTTGATGAGCTCGAGCTGCGCGAAGAGATAATGCTTGCATAGCTCCCTTTCCTGCTCTTCAGGGTCCCTGTTGCCGGGCGGCCTGCATTTCAGAACATTGCAGACATAGACATCGCCTCTGCCGAGGCCGATCCTCTCGATAAGCTGATCCAGAAGCTTGCCCGCCCTTCCTACGAAGGGCCTTCCCTGCATATCCTCTTCTTCACCAGGCGCTTCACCGACAAAGACCAATCGTGCCCTGGCGTCGCCCTCACCGAAGACAACGTTCCTGCGCGTTGCGGCAAGGGGGCATTTCCTGCATTGGCGCACCTCTTTCCGGAGTTTTGAGAGGGTCATCCGGTCTCCCTCGTCGAAGAGGTAGCTATCGACGCCCATGCCTTGAAGGGCGCGCATGAAGTTGCGGACAGTGCGTGGCGTGATGGTTGGTTCATTCATCTATACCGCTCCGGCATCTTTACTGCTTTCCGCTCCGTCTCAAAAACGTATGCCGCCTGGATCATGAGGGCTTCATCAAGCGGCTTCCCTATGATCTGTAAACCTATAGGGAGACCTTTGCCGTCATACCCGCAGGGCACCGACATCCCCGGCAGACCCGCCAGATTCACCGGTATTGTGAAGATGTCCGAGAGATACATGGCAAGGGGGTCTTCCATCCTTTCGCCTATTTTGAAGGCAGTTGTGGGAGAAACAGGCGTTACGATGAGGTCGCATGCCTTGAAGGCCTCGTCAAAGTCGTTTCTGATCAGCGTCCTCACCTTGCCGGCCTTCCTGTAATAGGCATCGTAGTATCCCGATGAGAGGACATATGTCCCAAGAATGATCCGGCGCTTCACTTCCCTGCCGAATCCTTTGAACCTGGTCCTCTTATACATGTCAATAATGTCTTTTCCCGGTTCCCGCAGCCCGTATTTAACCCCGTCATACCGCGCAAGATTGGAAGATGCCTCGGCGGTGCATATGATGTAGTAAGTCGCTACCGCATATTCAGTATGGGGGAGAGAAACATTCACAACAGAAGCGCCCTGCCTTTCAAACAAGGCTATCGATTCATCCACTGCCTCCTTGACGTCTTTTTCCATCCCGCCCCTGAAATATTCCTTCGGTATGCCTATCCTTAAGCCCTTTATTTCTTTTCCGATAAAGGCATGATAATCAGGCGCAGGCTGCGGGATCGATGTGGAATCCATAGGATCATGACCCGCGATTACGTTCATCATTGTGGCACAGTCGCTTACGTTTCTGGTAATGGGGCCTATCTGATCGAGAGACGAAGCGAAGGCGATGAGGCCGTATCGGGAGACCCTGCCGTAGGTGGGTTTCATAC
>DIFC01000024.1:0-18966 GCA_002418945.1 Deltaproteobacteria bacterium UBA5758
AGTTAATTATGAGACAGTACACTAGTATATTCTACTAAAAAGTATATAAGCCAATACCTTCTGTCAAGCTTTTTTTAACCACCCCTGCACCATTTTTCAAAGGCGCCTGCGGCTCTGCCGGATAAAACAACTTTTTATGATTATCTTTAATAATTGGAAGTGCTTTTGCTTTGTCTTTTTGATAAAAAAACTATGATTCTGTGAACATACGCTCTTTTTTCTGGAGCTCGCTCAAAAAGGCAACCATCGCCATGCAAAACCCGGTAAAGAACCACGAGAGGGTATACCCCCCTGTGATGTCGACAAAATAGCCAAAAAGAGGCGGTCCGATTATGGCGCCCGTATTTACGATCACAAAATTGAGGCCCGTTGCAACTCCTGCCAATGCCCGTCCCGGAAATTCCCCGACTCTTGTCAGATAGACAGCATTCCAGCCCAGGCCGGTGAATCCGAAAAGTGCGGCGAATATATAGATCACCCAGAGCGGGCTTTCTGCTGAAAGGAAGATAAAGGCAACTGTAATAAACGCACCGGCGGCGCCGATCATAGTGAGGACAATCCTTCTCCCTGTCCCGAAAAGGTAGTCGCTCGAAACGCTCCAGACAACCCTCCCTGCCGCACCGGTAAAGAAGGCAACTCCAAGGATGGCGCCCGCCTTTTTAACGGGAAGGCCGAGCACCTTGGTGGAGTAAAGGACAAAATGCCCCAGAAAGGAAAACTGTATGAACATCAGGAAAATGCCGGACAGGCAGATAAAAATGAAATCTCTTTCCTTAAAAAGCGTCATAAAATTGTTTTTCCATGAGATATTGCCCCTGGAAGCGTCGCCGGGCTGACGGGGCGGTTCCGTGTAGAAAAAAAGAATGAGGGCAGCAGCAAGCAGGGCGGCAACCCCTGCCAGCTTGAAGGAGTATCGCCAGCTGCCGTAGTAAAGGGCCGTAACAGGGAGAAAAAAAGACGCAACGACCCCGCCCATTGTGACGCCTGTCTGCTTGATCCCCATGGCCGTGGCCCGCCCCTTCTGTGAGAACCACATTATAACGGCCTTATTTGCAGGGGTTTGATTGCAGCCTATCCCCATCCCTACGAGAATCAGGAACAGAAACATCCAGATGAATGAACCCAGAAAACTAATCACCAGCTCGCAGCATCCTATGAGTAAAAGACCAACAACCATGATCCACTTTGCCCCATACGTATCGCTCAGCATCCCTGCCGGGATATTGCTTATCAGCGAGCCGATCGTTACAGCGCTGCAGAGCAGACCTATTTGCGCCGTCGTGAGCTGGAATTCAGGCTGTACAAAGGGGGACAAGGTTCCTATCATCATATAATTAAGAAAATATATGACGTGGGACAGCCACAATATCGATATAATTATCCATTGGTATGGGATAGCCATTATCTCGCCGCCATCTTTTTTATTTCTATTTGTTCTTATACTGTAAAAACTCGACGCACCATCGCCCCATGATGTTCCGGGCCGCTGTCATGTGCAGATCATCTGCAAATCTGACAAGATTCTTCATTGCATGTTTTGCCGACCTGCCGGCATTGATTTGAATCGCTTCGCCTTCTGCCATTAACTCTCCTTCGTCATTAATATATTCAACTTTGATATTTTCCAGGACTAATGTCAAGGCAAAACATCGACGGGTGATATTTTTATCAGCGGCGGCGACTATTTAACAAATTCTCCATCTCCTCGTTAAATTACAATATTTTTAAATTCAATAAATAAATATACCCCAAAAAATACCCCCATAACAAATTTATCAAATAATAATTTTCAAAAATTTGTTGCTTCCTCCTACCATTAATTCTTGTATAACTATTTTGTAAACAGGTAAGACTGCCCCAAAGAAGGCAGCGGGCCTTATTTCTCCCTAGGTCGTACAAACCCTTGTTGCAGTCTGGAGTATTGGGGGAAACGTTCCATAAGATGCCTTATTAATCTCATTCTGTCATCCCAATTATTGTACAAGCTCTCAATACCATATAAACATTACTTTGATCTTGAAAACCCACGTGATATTGCCCGCCTTGCACAACCCCAACTGGCTCTTGAAGGCCTGAAAAAAAGGGGTCGATTCGCTTCTAATAACACACGATCATTGACAAGCTTCAAACGTCGGCTATAATTGATTCATGATACCCGCACCCCCCGCATACTCACCCACCCACACACTCACATACTCACACGAGGTGTCCGCATGAGCGCCTTGTTTGAAGGAAAGAAGCTCTACGGCGGCATAATTGCATTCTTCTTTGCCGCCGCCTTTCTCGTCACCTTCACCGTGATGCTCCACCACTATGAACTTACGGTAAATGAAATAAAAGATGAGAACAGGGCAAAGGCAAGATTCTTCTCCACGCTCATATCCGAGCACCAGAGAGCAGTGATCAGCATCCTGGAGTCATACGCGCAGCGCCCGCTCCTGATCGATGCAATAAAGGCGAAGAGCCTCGACAGGGCCATTCCCCACCTGCGATCCCTCCGTGAGCGCTATGCCGGGACTGATGCCCTTTTTATTACCGACCCATCGGGAACGCTCTGGGCCAACTATCCGGTGGACAAGACGGGGTATGGAAGGAACCTTGCATACCGCGACTGGTATAAAGGGGTAAGCAGGAACTGGCAGCCCTACGTCTCTTCTACCTTTCGACTCATAGTTCTGGAAAAGGGCCTTGGCGTTGCCTTATCAGTGCCGGTATTTGACAGGGGCGGCAAGGTCGTGGGGATACTGAGCAGTGCCCAGCGGACCTCCTTTTTTGTCAATCTGTTCAGCGAGGACATGTCGGGCCCTGAAAAAGAGGTCTTTCTCCTTGACCAGGAAGGAAACATCATATACAGCAATGCTTTACAGTATGAAGGGGAGATTGTAAAATATCCTGACGAACGCATACGGGTAAAGGCGGTTGCCGGGGATTCGTTTGACATGGAGGCCGAAGATGCAGGGGAAAAGGGTGCGACCTCCTATGTATCCGTTGCACCTTTAAAAGGAATCGGCTGGTCGGTCATCGTGGCGCATGATAAGGATGCTGCCCTGAAGTCGTTATACGGGCATTTCGTCCTCACGGCAGCCACGGGATTTCTCATATTCCTCATGCTTTCCTTCACGATGCTCTATTTCAGGAAAGAATACAAGTATAGAAAGGCCAGGGAACTCCTGGAAGCGGAGGCAAAATACCGCAGCATCTTTGAGAATGCGGCGGAGGGAATTTATCAATCTACCCTGGATGGACGGTTTACCTCTGCCAACCCGGCTATGGCGTATATACTGGGATATGACTCCCCGGAGGAACTGATGGAGGGCGTCACTGATATCGCCGGCCAGCTTTATGTCAACCCGGCAGACCGTGAACAACTTATACAGAGAGTCGAACAGCATAGCGTTCCGTCATTAATAGAGGTACAGTTACGGAGGAAAGGCGGAAGGGTCATTTGGACGGCCGCAAATATCCGTCCCGTGAAGGATGCAGCCGGCAAGCTCGTTGGCCTGGAAGGTATGATAATGGATATTACCGAGCGCAGGCATAGCGAAGAACAGGTGCAGCGACAGGCGAAATTGTTGGAAGCGATCAACCGCGTATTATACAACATGCTTCTGGTGTCGACCGAGAAGGATATCGCCGTGACCTGTCTTGATATTGCCCTTGAGCTTACCGGCAGCAGCATCGGTTTTATAGGCCAGGTGAACGCCGGGGGGCGATTCGATACCATAGCGCTGAACAGCCCGGGCTGGAGATTGTGCCATATACCCGAGACACATGCATCTGTTATGATAAAAGATATGGTCATACGCGGCATCTGGGGGCAGGTCATCCTCAGGAAGCAATCCCTCATCGTCAACGACCCGCTTTCGCACGCTGACCGCACAGGCCTTCCGGAAGACCATCCCCCGCTTACATCATTTTTGGGAGTGCCTTTACGGGAAGGAGATGATGTGATCGGAATGATCGCGGTGGCCAATCGCGATCCCGGATATACGGAAGATCATAAACAGGATCTGGAAGCCCTTTCCGATGTCCTTGTTGAGGCGATGCGGAGAAAACATATAGAAATGGAGATGGAGAGGCTCAATAAAGAGCTTGAAAGGCGCGTTGTTGAACGAACGGTGCAACTGGAGGCTGCGAACAAAGAACTGGAGGCCTTCAGCTACTCCGTCTCCCACGATCTCAGGGCGCCATTGAGAAGCATCGACGGATTCAGCCGGATCGTTCTTGAGGAGTACAAAGATAGGCTTGATGACGCAGGCAGACATTACCTGGAGCGCGTCTGCAGGGGAGTCCGGCAAATGGAGCTGCTGATTGACGATCTCCTGAAGCTCTCCAGAATAACTCAGGTGGAAAAACACGATGAGAATATTGATCTTAGCGGTATGGTCAGGGCGATCAACGAGGAGCAGCAAAGGGACAACCCGGACAGGGCCGTCGACGTCGTTGTCCGGGAGGGCATCGTCGTCAGGGGGGATTCCCGTCTGATGAGATATGCCCTTGAAAATCTTATTGACAACGCATGGAAATTTACTGCCCGGACAGAACACCCGGCGATCGAGTTCGGGGAAATGAAAAAGGACGGAGAGACCGTCTATTTTATAAAAGACAACGGGGGGGGGTTTGACATGGCCTATGCACACAAGCTCTTCGGTGTGTTTCAGCGCCTGCACACTACAGAAGAATTTCCCGGTACCGGAGTGGGTCTCGCCACGGTCAGGCGGATCATCGCCCGCCACGGCGGCCGCATCTGGGCCGAAGGGGAAGTAGGAAAGGGAGCGACGTTCTTTTTTACACTACAGTGAGAGGGGGTCTTAACTATGGAAGAAAAGATTATTCTCTTGGTGGAGGACAATCCGGACGATGTGGAATTGACGATACGGGCATTCAGGAAGAGCAATATAGCAAACAAGATCGTCGTGGCGAAAGACGGGGTCGAGGCGCTCGACTACCTGTTCTGCACAGGGCCATATGCCGGACGAGACAAAAAGGACATGCCGGTTGTTGTCCTCCTGGACCTGAAGCTCCCCAGGGTCGACGGCATGGAGGTCCTTAAGCGGATCCGCGGGCATGAGACCACGAAATTGATACCCGTGGTGATCCTTACCTCGTCGAAAGAAGAAAAGGACCTGATCAACGGGTATGCCCTGGGCGCAAACAGCTACGTGCAGAAGCCGGTCAACTTCGAACAATTCAGCGAAGCGGTGAAGCAGCTAGGCCTCTACTGGCTCGTGCTCAACAAAATACCGGAGGCTGTATCGTAGCAAATCTAAAAAGTGCCAAGAGGCAACGTACATGAAAAATCAGAAATCCACGATCACACATCATAAATCCCTGAGCGTCCTGATCGTCGAGGATTCCGAGGACGATACCCTCCTTTTGCTGAACCTTCTCAGGCGAAGCGGCTACGAGGTGGTCTATAAGAGGGTCGAAAAAGAGGAGACTATGCGCGCAGCCCTTCTGGACAGGCAGTGGGATATCATTCTCTGCGATTACCGGCTGCCTCAATTCGACGGGACAAGGGCGCTGGGCCTTGTCAGGGACATGGGCATCGATACCCCCTTCATTATCGTATCCGGGGCGATCGGAGAAGAGACCGCGGTCGAATGCATGAAGGCCGGCGCCCATGACTATGTCATAAAAAACAACTTACCCCGACTTATCCCTGTAATTGAGAGGGAGATAAAAGATGCAGCCATAAGAGAGGAACGCAGAAGGATCGGGGTGGAACTGAACAGCCTTGCCCTCATCGTACAGAATTCGAACGATATGATCACCCTCGCAAGCCCTGTTGGCACAATGATCTTCATAAATGATGCAATGAGCAAAAGGCTTGGGATCGACCGCAACGTGATCGGCCGCTACCATATCGTTGATCTCTTTTTTTCGGACTATAAAGAGCTCTTCAGAAAGATGGCGATGCCGGAGCTGAAAAGATCAGGCCTGTGGCGGGGCGATGTCCAATATTACGATACCAGAACAGGACTTGCCGTTGAAGCGCACGCCTCTCTTTTTACGATAAACGATACCGATACCGGCGAATTGCGCTATATCGCAAATATCTCAACAGATATAGGTGAAAGAAAAAGATTCGAAAAGGATATTATACACCTTGCCTCATTTCCACAGTTTACTCCCATGCTGACCGTGGAGATAGGGCAGGGAGGCGCTGTAACGTACGTTAACCCGGCGATGCAAAAGGCGCTCGCAGAGATGGGCGAACAGGACGCAGGATTATTCATCCCGCAGGACATACATGAGATGGCCGGAAAAGGGGCGGTGTCAGAACAGAGAGAGATTGAAAGAGAGGTCCCTATCCATGGACGGACCTATCTGGAGAAGATATGCTTTCTTCCGATCTTCAATGTGATACGCATATATGCCTACGATATCACGGTACGGACGCAGGCAGAAGAGAAGATGAGGCGAAGCGAGATGTATTACCGCCTTTTGTTCGAGAACAGCGGCGAGGCGATCCTGTTAACAGCCCCGGACGGCAGCATCTACAGCGCCAATCCCGAAGCCTGCCGCATGCTGCAGCGCAGCGAAGCGGAGATATGTTTGCTCGGCAGGGGCTGCGTTATGGATCCGTCCGATCCAAGGCTGCCTGCGGCGCTTGAAGAAAGGGAGCGGACGGGAAGATTTAAGGGGGAGCTTACGTGCACGAGGTCTGACGGCCGGAAATTCCCCTGCGAGATGAGCTCCGTGGTGTTCAAAGGCCCGGACGGGCAGTCCAGGACAGTCATAACCATGCACGATCTTACCGAGCGAAAGCGCATGGAAGAAATCCTGAGGGCACAGGCACAAACGATCGCCATGATTGCAAACAATGTCCCTGCGCTCGTCGCTTATGTCGACAGTGACGGGTACTACAGGTTCGCAAATGAACGCTACGAAGAGTGGTTCGGGATACCGGCGGGAGAGATCATTGGAAGGCACTACAGGGAAGTGCTGGGGCGGGATGCCTATGACAAGATCCAATCCTATGTCGGGCAGGTCTTTTCAGGGCACCATGTCTCCTTTGAGGAACGCGTACCTTACGCTAAAGGAGGCGAACGCTGGATAAGTGCACAATACGTTCCGGACTTCGACGATGAAGGGAAAGTGCAAGGCTATTTCGGTCTGGTGACAGACATTACAAAAAGAAAAGTGGTTGAAGAGCAGCTCTCCCGAAGCATGAAACAGTTCGAGAACATGGTGAGGAACGTTCCGGGCATCATCTACAAATTTGCCCTCCATCCCGACGATTCCATGTCATTTCCCTATATCAGCGAGAATGCCTGCAAACTTGGGCTGGTGCCGCATGAAGTAATGAAAGACGCACAAAAGCTGATCGATGCGATCAGCGCCGATGACCTTCCGGACCTTATGGAGACCATCCATGAATCCGCGCGGTCCCTTCGCACATGGCAATGGGAAGGCAGATTCATCGTAGCAGGGGAAGAGCACTGGTATAGGGGCATATCTCAACCCGGCAGGCTTCCCGACGGGACGGTTGAATGGGACGGGCTGATCACTGATATTACAGAAGAAAGGGGGTTCCTGGAAAGACTCAAAGAATTGCAGCGCTTCTCGCTTTCCACGATCGATGCGCTCTCCGCGCATATCGCAGTCCTTGATGGATCAGGGACCATCATTGCCGTGAACAGGTCATGGAGGGAATTTGCCGATAAGAATCCCCCTGTGACGCAGAATGTCTGTGAGGGGGCAAATTATCTTATGGTCTGCGACAGCGCCAAGGGCGAGGACGAGGCGCAGGCCTGCGCCTTTTCTGAAGGTATAAGGTCTGTAATCCGTGAGGAGAAAGAGGAGTTTACCCTCGATTACCCGTGCCACTCACCGGATGAAAGACGGTGGTTCACGGGAAAGGTAACAAGATTTTCCGGCCCCGGGCCTGTACGCATTGTCGTAGCCCACGAGAATATCACCGACCGCAAGCTGGCTGAAGAGAAGATAGGGCAAAAGGAAGCCGATATCAAAAGCATCTTAGACAACAGCAGGGACTTTATAGTACGATTCGACAGAGACCTCCGTCACCTCTTCGTGAACAAGGCATTGATGGATGCAGTCGGCATCTCATATGATGAGTACATCGGAAAAACAAATGAAGAGCTCGGGATGCCTGAAAATATATGCCGTTTTTGGAACAAAAACCTGATGAAGGTCTTTAAGACGGGGAGGACAAATATCTTTGAATTCGATTTTACGACACATGATGGAAGGACCTCTACCTTTCAGGCAAAGGTGGTCCCTGAGCTCAACAGCGAAGGCCTGGTAGAAACGATCATCAGTATTGTAAGGGACATGACTGAAAAGAAGAAGACCGAAGCAAGGATAAGGAGGGCACAGGAGCGCCTCAAGGCCCTGGCGAAAAAGGTCACCGAATCGGAAGAAACCGAGAGAAAACGCATTACGAGGGAGATCCACGATACCCTGGGACAGTCTCTTACCGCCATCGGCATCAACCTCAACATCATACAATCCAAACTGCCGGAGGAGCTCCACGGTACTATCATGCCCCACCTGAATGACGCCCTCACCTTGATCGATGAATCGGCAGAGCATGTGAGAAGGCTTGTATTCGACCTTAGGGTGCCGGTCCTTGACGACTACGGGCTCCTTGCCGCTGTTGAATGGTTTGCCAAGAGATGTTCCGAGAAGACCGGGATAATCTTTTTGTTGAAAGGCGGTGGGTCGTACAAGAGGTTAAGCGCAAATATCGAGCTTGAGGTATTCAGGATCGTCCAGGAGGCATTCAATAATATTATTCGCCATTCAAAGGCAACAAAGGTTATAATTACCTTCGAAGAATCAGAGAAGGGTACTTTGATCAGCGTCGAAGACAACGGCATCGGATTTGATTATAAGAAGGTGATCCGCTATAACAAACAGAAAGATTTCCGAAGCTGGGGCCTGTTGAATATGATGGAGCGTGCAAAGATGTTCGGCGGCAGATTGTATATCGAATCCCAACCAGGCTCGGGAACAAAGGTAATGATGAAGGTATCGAAACGAACATGAATGTAATCCTTGCCGACGACCACTCTATCATCCGTGAAGGATTGAAGTTGTTGCTGGAAACACAACCGGACATACACGTAATAGGAACCGCCACAAACGGTCGGGACGCGGTAAGCCAGGTATTGAAGCTCAGGCCGGACATAGTGATTATGGATATCGTCATGCCGGAACTGAACGGCATAGAGGCGACGATCAAGATACGGGAAACGAATGCCTCCGCAAAGGTCGTTATACTTTCCATGTATGCATCCTCTGAATATATATTTCGCGCATTCAACGCAGGCGCCTATGGATACGTGCTTAAAGAATCGGCAGGGGCCGAGATCATACAGGCGGTTCGGGCGGTGAAGGACGGACACCGGTACCTAAGCGAAAAGATCTCCGATCTGATCGTTGATAATTTCATGAGGCAATACGATATCGCAGAAAGGAAAAGCCCCATTGAACGCCTAAGTCGGCGCGAGCGGGAGATACTGCAGCTCATTGCCGAAGGAAAGACAAGCGCGGAGATCGCCTCTATCGTCTATCTCTCCCCAAAGACCGTCGATACCTACCGCAGCAGGATCATGAAGAAACTGGGCGTCAGCGACCATACGGCCCTCATCAAATTCTCGATCCAGCACGGGATAACGACGGCAGAATGATAGGACGTGTGTGAGTAAGTGAGTGGGTGGGTAAAATAGACAAGGGGGGATGTAGATGTCTATGGTTGGACACTTCAGGGAATTGAGGGTTTATCAAATGGCATTTGATGCCGCTATCCGCATATACGAATTAACCAAGGAATGGCCGAAGGAAGAAAGATATTCGCTGATCGACCAGATACGAAGGCCTTCACGATCAATTTGTGGTAATTGTGCAGAAGCATGGAGGAAAAGGCGTTATATTGCACATTTTCGCAGCAAATTAACTGATGCGGACAGCGAGGCCGCAGAAACACAGTCGTGGCTCGATTTTGCCTTTAGCTGCAGCTATATAAAACAAAATGATTACAATGAATTGAATGCTATGTATGAGCAGATAAGCGGCGGATTGGTCAGCATGATGACAAATGCTAAAAGATGGTGCACTTCCCATGATGAGATTATGAAAACGTAGCATTTACCTTCACCCACACGCTCCCCCACTCACTTACTCACATACTCCCATACTCACTTACTTATTCCTCTTTTTTTCAACTTTTCCTACACAAATTGTCATGCTTTCCTGACATACAAAAGTAAATCTATATAATATCATTTTAATATCATTAAATAAAACACATCATGGAGCCCTTATATGCTGAAAAAGATCGTGGTGGTCGATGATAATGAACCCTTAAGGACGTTAATGAAGGCATTGATATGCATGCTGATGCCCGGTTGTGAGGTGAGCACTGCGGAAAATGCCGAAAAAGGCATTGATATCGTAAAGGCAGTGGAGCCGGACATTGTCTTCATTGACATGATAATGCCGGGCATGGACGGCATAGAGGCAACGGCGCGGATCAAAAACCTTCTTCCGGCCACAAAGGTTGTAATTCTGACAGGTTACGATGATCCTGCGTTGCGCAAGCAGGCAAAGTCGTCAGGCGCATGCCATTACATGTTGAAGCAGGCCATGCATAATGAGCTAAAACCCCTTTTGAACAGATTACTTGCACAAAGGAATGATGTATGACGGCAAGCCCCACCCCCTCCCTTCTATTGCGTTGTTAAAATAACCTCCAACCCCCTTGTACGATAGCGAGGGAGGGGAAACTTGCTTGCAGGAAAAGACAGGAAGATGGTTGACATGAAGAGCAGTGAGAAAAAATTCGTTGTGTTTAACCTCGATGAAAAAGGGTATGCGCTATACATCGAGACTGTTAAAAGGATTGTCCTTGCCGTCGAGATCACCCCATTGCCAAAAGCGCCTGGGATAGTTGCCGGGGTAATAAATATGGGCGGCAAAATTATCCCTGTCTTCAATATAAGGGCAAGGTTCCATCTGCCGGACAGGGAGATGCGTCTCAGCGATAAATTCATTGTTGCCCGTACCTCAAGGCGCACCGTTGCACTGTTGGTTGATGACGTGGCCGGCGTGGTCGAATGTGATCCCCTGGAAATAACGGATGCCGGCGCTATCATGCCGGCTTTGGAGTACGTTGATGGCATAATAAAGCTGAATGACGGGATGGTATTGATACACGACCTCGATACCTTCCTGTCTCTTGAAGAAGAAAGGAACCTCGAAGATGCTATAGGGTTGCGGGGTGGCGAAGGAGATGCCTAACAATAATGATGAAAGGCTTATCGCCCGGCTTAGCGGATTCCTATCAGAGAATATGGGCCTCTATTTCCCGGAAAAACACCGGGAAGAGCTGAAGCGAAAGATGTCGGCGGCAATGAAAGATTTCGGCTTTGAGCGCTTCGACACGTTCACCCATTGGCTGTTGTCTGCGCCGCTTACCAGACATCAGATTGAAATCCTTGCGAGACACCTCACCGTGAGGGAAACATATTTCTTCAGAGAAACCAAGGCATTTGACGTCCTGGAGCAGAGGATCCTGCCTGAGCTGATAAGTTCGAGACGTCAAAAGGAGAAACGGATAAGGATCTGGAGCGCAGGCTGTTCAACGGGCGAAGAGGCATATTCAATGGCGATCCTTCTCGGGAGGCTCGTCCCTGATATAAAAGACTGGAATATCACCATTCTGGCAACGGACATCAACCCCCATGTGCTTAAGAACGCGGAAAAAGGGGTTTATTCAGAATGGTCCTTCCGCGAGACTCAACCGCGGATCAAGGAGCTCTATTTTAAAAAATTGGACAATGGAAAATACGCGGTTCATCAAGACATCAAAGAGATGGTGGTCTTCAATTATCTCAATCTATCGGAAGATACCTACCCGTCGCTGTCAAACAATACAAATGCAATGGACCTGATCCTTTGCCGCAATGTGCTCATGTACTTTGCTCCCGGATACGCAGAGTCAACGGTCCGGCGATTCCACCGAAGCCTTATCGAAGGAGGCTCTCTGATAGTAAGCGTTGTTGAGGTCTCAAGCCTCTTTGCTTCAGAGTTCCATCCGGTCCGCTTCAAGGATATGACGTTTTATAAAAAGGACAGCAATTTTGTTCGATCCAGGAAGGTTTTCCCGCTATTAAATAACGGGAATGCAAGACCTTCTATCCCCTGCAAAAGGTCAAAACCATCGAAAAGGCGCGAGAGACCTTCCCTTAAAAGTACGAATGCTGCGGAGACCGTAAAACACACATCGACACCCTATGAGGAGGCATCGGCCCGCGTCCTTGCCAACCAGGGAAGGCTTACGGATGCCCTCCGTTGGTGTGAAAAAGCAATAGAGGCCGATAAGCTCAATCCCGGCTTGTACTACCTGCTTGCCACCATCCAGCTTGAACAGGGAATGACGGATGAGGCGATAGCCGGTCTCAATAAGGCCCTGTATCTTGATCCTGATTACATCCTTGCATATTTTACGTTGGGCAGCGTAATGCACAGTCTTGGCAGAAAAGATGAGAGCGGCAGATACTTCAGGAATACCGCTGAGATCCTTCTTCGATACAAGCCGGAGGAGATACTCCCCGAATCGGATGGTATGACAGCGGGCAGGCTCGCTGAACTTTTGCGCTCAGTGAACTCTTAGGGGAAAGGTATGGAGATGGGCAGATCACAAGAAATGTCAGAGGAAAAGAAAAGGATATTAAGGGAAAGGGCAAAGAGGCTCGCGCAGGAACCCAAAGATGCAAGAACATATGAAAGGGAGATGGAGGTGCTGGAGTTTCTTCTCGGCCGTGAACGGTACGCCGTTGAGACGGAATATGTTCGAGAGGTCTACCCTATGAAAGAGCTCACCGTCCTGCCGTGCACACCCGATTTCCTGCTTGGGATTGTCAACATCAGGGGCGAGATCCTCCCGGTGATCGACGTAAAGAAATTCTTTGATCTTCCCGGGAAAGGGATTACAAACCTCAACAAGGTAATTGTCGTGAGAAAAGACCCTATGGCGATAGGGATCCTTTCCGATGAGGTCATCAACACCTACGCAATCCCGTTGAGCGATCTGACGCCTCCACCTCCAATCCTGACCGGGATCAAGGCCGATTTTTTGAAGGGCATCACACATCAACAGCTGATACTGATCGACATAGAAAAGATCATCTCCGATAAAAGACTTATCATACACGAAGAAATAGAATGAAGGAGGCAGCATGAAGAATATGGCGTTGGGGAAAAAACTTCTCGCAGGAGGCCTTCTTGCCGTTGCGATCCCAATCATCATCGTAGGGGTAGTCTCTGTCTACCAGGCATCTAAAAATACATACAAAGACAAACAGGATGATATGGCAATTATTTCTGAGAGCCTTGCCGGTTCACTGGAAACTACAATGTACGAGCAGCTTCTCGTTATAAAAAATATTTCATACTCGAACAGCGTTATTGCTGCCGCCGAAAAGATGGAAAAGGAAGGGGAGAAGAAGAGCCGGCATGAGATCGCCCTTGCCGAAAAGGAACTTATTAAAATAAAAAATGCCGAAGGCGACCGCCTTTCCAGCGTCAACATAGTAGACAGGAATGGAATATTCTTTGCATCATCGGACAGAAAGACGTTCAAAGGCACCGACATATCAAAGCGGGAGTATTTCATCAACGCCTTAAAAGGCAAGCCAAGCGCCGGATCAGTGGTTGTTTCAGCCACAACGGGCAGGGTAGTCTGCACCTCCGCTGCGCCGGTATACTCTTCAAACGGCAAGGATATCACCGGCGTTGTGATCATAGCGTTGGAGCTGAGATTCTTCTCAGATATTTCTCAGAAGATGAAGATAGGCAAAGGAGGTTATATATTTATAGTTGACAAAAATGGCCTCTACATAACTCATCCCGTCAAAGAGAAGATCCTTAAAGAGAGCATCTTCCAGACCAAAGGCATGGAAGACGTTTCGGAACTGATAAGACAGGGAAAGAAAGGCAACAGGGAATATACTGTGGAGGGAATCCGGAGGGTGGCCTCGGTTGCACCAGTAAACATTACCGGATGGAGCGTGGTAAGCGTCGTCCCTGTCGATGAATTGTACGCGCCGGCCCGTTTTACGCGGAATGTCATCATATCCGTCGGCACCATCTTTCTGCTGCTTGCCTCTGTTTTCTTTTATCTTTTTTCAAGAAGCCTTACGCGTCCGATGAGGGAAGTGGTCGATGCTGCACAGAAGATCGCTTCCGGAGATCTTTCGCTGAATATTTCATCCCCTGACCGGCATGATGAGATCGGCAGACTTATACATGCATTCAACGAGATGGTCCGTTCCCTTAAAGAAAAGATCCAGGTCGCCGAAAGGATCGCTGCGAACGACCTTACGGCAGATGTAATGCCCAGCTCCGAGAGGGATGCACTGGGGAATGCCCTTGCGACGATGGTAGACACTATGAGGAAGCAGATACAGGAGATCGTGGAAGGGGTCAATATACTTGCCACATCTGGTAATGAAATAATGGCATCGGTTACCCAGCTTACCTCGGGCGCCGCTGAAACATCTACTGCAGTTACGGAGACCACGACCACCGTGGAAGAGGTAAAACAGACGGCCGAGGTCTCCAATCAGAAGGCAAGGCACGTCGTTGAGCTCGGACAGAAGACGGCGGAAATTGCGAAGCTCGGCCTGAAATCCATCGAGGATACTATTGCCGGCATCAGCCGCATCAAGGAACAGACGGAGGCCATTGCGGATATGGTGGTCCGTTTAAGCGAGCAGAGCCAGGCTATCGGCGAAATCATTACTACGGTAAGCGACATTGCAGAGCAATCAAACCTTCTTGCCGTTAATGCCTCCATTGAAGCTGCAAAGGCAGGCGAACATGGAAAGGGGTTCGCAGTTGTTGCCCAGGAGATAAAAAGCCTTGCCGACCAGTCAAAACAGGCTACGGCGCTGATCAGGACCATATTGTTTGATGTTCAGAAGGCGATCAGCTCTTCAGTAATGGCAACTGAACAGGGGAACAAGGCGGTGGAGGCGGGAGTGAAGCTTTCCACCCAGGCGGGCGAATCTATCGAAGCGCTTGCAGAGAGCGTCACGGAGGCAGCAAATGCCGCCATACAGATCGCTGCATCGAATCAGCAGCAGCTGGCCGGCATGGACCAGGTAGTCTCTGCTATGGAGAACATCAGGGATGCCAGCATCGAGACGGCTGGGAGCGCAAAACAGACTGAAAGGGCCGCCCATGACCTGCACAATCTCGGACAGAAACTGCAGGAGATGGTAAGCCGATATAAGATATAACGCGCAACGAAACAGGTAAAGCATCATGATGAGAGGTGCGATCCACGCAATGATGTTTATGCTGTGAGGCTGGAATGAATAAGAAGAACGGGGAATTCCAGAAAAGGCTTTTGGCCACTTTCAAGGCTGAAGCGGAAGAGCACGTCAAGGCGATAACATCAGGCCTGATCGAGCTGGAAAAGGATCTGCCCCCGGAGACCGGCATGGAGGTCGTAGAGAGGACGTTTCGCGAAGTGCACAGCCTGAAGGGCGCTGCACGTTCAGTGAGCGCTGCAAACATTGAATCCCTCTGCCAGGCAACAGAGAACGTATTTTCAGCGTTAAAACATAAAGAGATCGATCTTCATCCGGCGCTCTTCAATACACTGCACAGAGTAGTCGATGCCTTCAACGAGATGATCTTTTCTTCTGACATGGGGGTTGGTTTTAAGGGAGAAAGGATCGCTGCGATCAAGGAACACCTCTCGAAGATGGAGGCCGGAGAGCTAACGGAGTTGCAAGCGCCTGCAGGCGAAAGCGGGGAGTCTTTCCCGGCAGGGACGTACCTGTCTGCTGAAGTTGTGCGTGTCCCTACGGAAAAAATGGTCGCACTTTTGCTCCAGGCAGAGGAGATGGTATCGGCGAAGCTTGCCGTTTCACAGCAGATGGAAGATATAGCGGCCATCCTGGCGATGATCGAGGAATGGAACAGGAAATGGTCCAAAAAATATCCCGAAATACAGGATTTAAGGCGCATAGAGGAAAGAAAGATCAGATCGGAGAATAACAGAACAAATCCTGCTATGTCTGATGCAGGGCTGCTGGAATTTCTTGATATGACACGCGCCAGGATAAGGTCGATCGAAAAGAAGGTTGTTGATCTGAAAAGGCAGACCCAACAAAACCGCTACTCAATCGGCATAATGACCGAGAACCTCCTTGAAAACTCGAAGAAGGCGCTTATGCTTCCATTTGCAGCGCTTTTTGATTCTTTTCCAAAGATAATCCGCGACCTGTCCCACGAACACGGCAAAGAAGTGAAGCTGACGGTCAGCGGCGAAGAGGTTGAAGTGGATCGCCGCATACTGGAAGAGCTGAGAACACCCTTCATTCATTTGATACGGAACGGCATCGATCATGGGATAGAAAAACCGGATCGCAGGGTAGAGGTCAAAAAACCGAAGGCGGGAAATATAGAAATAGCCGTATCCCTTGTCGAAGGCAATAAGGCGGAGATAACCTTTTCCGATGACGGGGCAGGGGTAGATATCGAAAAGGTCAGAGAGGTGTCCATGAGCCGTGGGATAGCACAGGCATCCGGAAATGACCAGCCTGCCGATCAGGAGATGCTGTCACTTATCTTCCAGTCCGGTTTTTCCACAAGCCCTATCATTACCGATATCTCCGGGAGGGGGCTCGGCCTTGCAATTGTAAAAGAGAAGATCGAAAAGCTTAACGGCCGGATATCGATAGAATCCAGGCAGAATCAAGGAACAACGTTTAAAATAGCGATGCCCCTTTCGCTTATAACATTCAGAGGGGTCCTTGTAAAAGCGGTAGAACAGGTCTTTGTCATTCCAACTCCTAATATAGAGCGGGTAATAAGGATCAACAAGGAAAAGATCAAAACCATAGAAAACAGGGAGACCATACCGCTTGAGGATATAACCGTACCGCTGGCGAGGCTCGGCGATATTCTAGAATTGCCGGGCATTCAGGAGGACAGGCCCTTTCTCCATACGGTGGTCGTGGAATCGGCAGGCAAGATGATAGGGATTGTCGTTGATGAGATATTGAGCGAACAGGAGGTCGTGGTAAAGAATTTCAACCGGCATCTCTCCAGGATAAGGAATATTGCAGGTGCAACGATCCTCGGGTCAGGAAAGGTGGCCCCCATACTCAACGTCCAGGATCTGATAAAGTCCGCAATGAAATATCATGGTGCGCCCCTTAAAGTTGACGGCTCAAAGACAAAGGAAGAGAAAAGATCGATCCTTGTCGTAGAAGACTCGATAACATCACGGATGCTGCTAAAAGGCATCCTTGAGACATCGGGATATCACGTTAAGACGGCAGTTGACGGTATTGATGCGATTACCTGCCTGAAGACGGATAAATTCGATGTGGTAGTGTCCGATGTCGATATGCCAAGGATGAACGGGTTCGATCTGACGGCAAAGATCCGTTCAGATAAACAGATCTCCAATTTGCCTGTGGTGCTGGTAACTGCACTGGAATCCCGCGAAGACAAAGAACGCGGCATTGATGTCGGGGCGAACGCCTATATCGTGAAGAGCAATTTCGACCAGAGCAATCTTTTAGAAGTGATCAAACGGCTTATATGACGGCTGTGCAGGTTCAGAGTTGAAGGCTTGAGGCCTGAATTTAAAAAAGGAGGCGCAATGGGATTGGAGGCAGGAGCTATGGATGATTAAGGTTCTCATTGTTGATGATTCGCCGACAGCGAGGGAATACCTTGCCTATCTGATAAATTCAGACGGTTCCATGAAGGTCGTTGGAACTGCATGTGACGGCGTGGAAGCCCTGGAACTTGCAAAGAAGGAAAGGCCCGATGTGATCACAATGGACATCAATATGCCACGGATGAATGGTTTAGAGGCAACCCGCAGGATAATGGAAGAAGCGCCTACGCCTATAGTAATCGTCACCGCAAGCTGGGACATCAGGGATGTTCAAACAACCTTCATAACGATAGAAGCAGGCGCGCTGGCAGTATTGGAGAGACCGAAAGGGGTGGGTTATGAGAACCATGAAACGGCTGCGGGAGAGTTTGTCAACACCGTCAGGTTGATGTCTGAGGTGAAGGTGGTAAAAAGGCACCGCCGGAAAGATCATAAAACTGCCTCCAGCATCGCTCCGGCTCTATCAAAAAATGAGGCAAGGCTCGTTGCAATAGGTGCATCGACAGGCGGCCCCATGGCAATAAGGACTATTTTATCGAAGTTGCCGGCAGCGTTTCCGCTGCCGATAATGGTCGTTCAGCATATGGCATCGGGATTTCTGAAAGGCTTTGTTGACTGGCTTAATAATGATTCCCGCCTTATTGTTTCCATTGCCGTACACGGCGAGCTTCTCAGGGAAGGACATGTATATATAGCGCCCGACGGATACCATCTTGGGGCAGGGCCGGATGCAAATATAATACTGAGCAAGGGCGTGCCTGAACATAACCTGCGCCCGTCGGCTTCATATCTTTTTCGTTCCGTTGCAAGCGCATATGGGAAGAACGCGATCGGAATAATCCTTACGGGCATGGGAAGAGACGGCGCCAGGGAATTGAAGACGATGAAGGAAAGAGGCGCAGTCACCATCGCACAGGACAAAGAAAGCTCGGTTATCTACGGTATGCCCGGGGAGGCGTCGGCCCTTCAGGCTGCCACGTATATCCTGCCGCCCGAGGATATCGCAGATATGCTGGTAGAACTTTTATCGTAAAAGGAGAGAGAGATCATGGAAAAGGGCAGGATTAAATGACAGGTGAAAATAAAACAGAGATACTTATCGTAGAAGACAGCCCGACACAGGCATTGGAATTGCAATACATGCTTGCAAAAAACGGCTATACTGTTTTTACAGCTTACAACGGCGCAGAAGCGCTGTCGTTCATCGGACGTCACAAGCCGCTGATCGTTGTCTCCGATATCATTATGCCAGAAATGAATGGCTACGAACTGTGCAGTTGCATAAAGCA
>DIFC01000024.1:19010-38338 GCA_002418945.1 Deltaproteobacteria bacterium UBA5758
TCAAGAGCCTTCAATGCGGGGCCGATAAATTTTTTACCAAACCCTATGACGAGAGGCTCCTTCTGTCGGCCATAGAGGGACTTACCCGTAACATCCGCCTGCCGGAGAAGGAAGAGAGGCAACAAGCTATCGAGTTCTTTTATGGAGGGCAGAAATATTCAATAAATACAGACCGCGGGCAGATCATCAACCTCCTCATATCAACATATGAAGCAGCCGTGAAGAAGAGCGATGAGTTGATGCAAGCGCAGGATGAGCTTCAGAGGCTTAATAAATATCTTGAAGACAAGGTGGAAGAGAGGACGGCAGACCTGAGGAAGAAGAATGAAGAGTTGAATATCATATCCCAGCAGCTGTGGCAGGCAGCAAAGCTTGCCACCATGGGCGAACTGGCGGCGAGCATAGCCCATGAACTGAACAATCCCCTGGCAACAGTCGGTTTGAGGATCGAGTCTCTGTCGGCGAAGATACCGGAAGGTTCGCCGCAACGCCATGAGCTTGAGGTTATAGAAGGCGAGCTGGAGAGGATGGGCAGCCTTATTGCGAACCTCCTCCAGTTCAGCCGAAGAGGAAAGCGGATGGTATCGACGGTGGACGTAAGGGATGAGATCGAAAAGACCCTTGAGCTTATCCATTACCATCTGCGGAAATACGGTATCAATGTTGTAAAAGATCTTACTACGGAACCATCGAATATCCATGCAGACCGCCAGCAGTTGAGGCAGGTCTTTTTGAACCTTTTCACAAATGCCGCCGATGCCATGCCCAGGGGCGGCACCCTTGCCATACGCGTTTCCACCAAGGACTCAAAACTCGAAGGCGAAGCCTCCGTCGTTATCGAGATCACAGATACCGGTGCGGGTATACCTGTTGAATATATTTCAAAAGTGACAGAACCGTTCTTCACGACAAAGACCGAAGGGAAGGGCACGGGATTGGGACTGGCAATATGCAAGCGTATCGTCAGAGAGCATGACGGAACCTTTGAGATCATAAACCGGCCTGTTCCTGAAAACGGCGTATTGGTACGCATAACCCTCCCTTCATCAAAAAACAGTAATTCCTCCACGGGGAATATAAATGAGCTACTCCTTGATGAGGATGACAATGAATGCTAAAACAGCGAAAAAGACTATAGGGAAGCTGCTGATCGTTGACGACGAGGCAGAGCTGATGACTGCTTTGTGTGAGATGATCGCAGCGCACGGGTTCGACACGCGCGGTTTTACAACAGGCGAAGAGGCTCTGGAGACTTTGAAGAAAGAGGATATCGATCTTGTCCTCACGGACCTGATGATGCCCGGCATGGACGGGATAGCCCTGCTCAAGGAAGGTCTTAAAGTGGATCCCAATCTTGTCGGGATAGTAATGACAGGCCAGGCTACGGTAAAAACCGCTGTCGAAGCCATGAAGATGGGCGCAGTCGATTACGTGATGAAACCCTTCAAGCTCAGGGACGTACTGGCAGCGATCACAAGGGCGATGGAGATCCGCAGGCTGAGGATCGACAATATACAGCTGAGAGAGACCATCGCCCTTCATGAGCTTGCGAAGACAATAACGTACCCTTTGGACATGAGGTACATAATAGACAAGATGGCCGATGCCGTGTTGCAGCAATGCAGGGCCGACGAAGTCTCTATCATGCTTCCGGAAAACGGCGACAACGGAAAGCTTTATGTCGCTGCCGCACGCGGCGAACATGCGCAGTACATCCTGGGGACGCGGGTGCCCATGGAAGAAGGCATCGCAGGGTGGGTAGCGCGCAACCGTCAACCGGTAACCTTGTACGGGAACGTGGACGACAAGCGATTCAAACCGGCCTATCCCAGGAACAACATAATCAGCGCCATATCCATACCCATGGTGTCGGGGGGAAAGACCGTCGGGGTATTGAACCTCAACATCACGAAGGGGAACCGGCGCTTTACCCTGGGGGAGATAAAGGCGCTCGACATCCTCATCGGCCTCGTATCGCCCGTGCTGGAAAGCTCATGGCTCTATAAAAAGGTCAAGGACACAGAGGAGCAATACCGGCTCATATTTGAAAATGCCTTAGAAGGCATATACCAGACCTCTGCCGACGACAGAATCATTGCTGCCAATCCTTCATTTATTCACATGCTCGGTTATGAATCATATGAAGACCTGACTGCTTCAGTGACAGACCTCAGGCATCAATTCTATGCAGACCCTGAAAGGTACGATGAATTCAGACGCCTGATAGAAGAGTTGGGAGAAATAAGGGGTTTTGAGTATCAGGCCTGCCGCAGGGATGGAAGCAGGATATGGGTTTCCGATAACGCCCGCGTCGTACACAATAATGGTCTCTATTATGAAGGCTTCATCGAGGACATAACAAAAAGGAAGCTTGAAGAAAAACGGCAGGAACTGGCTGTCCTTATACTCGAACTGCTGAACAGACAGGATGATATCAAAAGCCTGATCCACAGCATCCTTGTCCTGCTGAAAAAGGAGACGGATATCGAGGCGATCGGCATACGCCTCCGGGAAGGAGACGATTATCCGTACTATGAAGTGAACGGTTTACCGGAGCATTTTGTAAGTTCCGGTAGTTCCCTTTGCGCGCGGGACGACAAGGGCCAAATACTGCGTGACCCCCAAGGCAACCCCGTTCTCGAATGCCTGTGCGGCAATATACTCTCAGGACTGACAGACCCTTCGCAGCCCTTTTTTACGGAGAAAGGGAGTTTCTGGACGAACAGCGTTTCAAAGCTTCCGGCGTCGATATCAGGAAAGAACGGAAAGACAAGAATGAGAAACCGCTGCAGCAGCGAAGGGTATGAATCGATGGCCCTTATACCACTGCGGTCAGGGGATGGCATCATCGGCCTTCTGCAATTCAACGACCCGCGGCCGGGCTGTTTTACTATCGAAAGGATCCATTTCCTTGAAGGCATCGGCGCCAGCATCGGAATTGCGATATCAAGACACCTGGCAGAAAGAGAACGCAGAGAAAGCGAAGAGCGTTACCACGTAGCCATTGAAAGCGCCAATGATGCCGTTGTGATCAGCGATGAGCATACACACATCTTTGTGAACAGAAAATTCCTGAAGATGTTTGGCTACGATCGATCCGAAGAGGCTATCATAAAAACACGATTCGATTTTGTTCACCCCGACGACAAGAAAATGGTGATCGACTACGCCCAAAAAAGGGTGAGGGGGGAGCCGGTTCCCGAGCGTTATGAGTTTAAAGGCCTCAGAAAGGACGGCGCCGAGATTTACGTAGAGGCATCTGCCGCCCTGATTACCTATGCCGGAAGGAAGTGCAGCCTTGTTTATTTCAGAGACGTTACAGACCGCAAGAACGCGGAAAAAGAACTGCAAAATACCCTTGACAAGCTTCGTACAACCTTAAGCGCAACAGTTCAGGCAATGGCTGTGACCGTTGAAGCCAGAGACCCTTACACTGCCGGACATCAGAGAAGAGTGGCAGACCTTGTGAGGGCCATTGCGCAAGAGATGAACCTACCGCAGGATGTCATCGACGGTGTTGTAGTGGCGGGCCTTATCCACGACATAGGAAAGATATCGATACCCGCAGAGATCCTTGTCAAGCCGACAAGGCTGACAGAGATGGAGTTTAACATCATTAAGATACACCCAGAGTCAGGTTACAATATCCTGAAAGAGATCGAATTCCCCTGGCAGATAGCGGATATCGTCCTTCAGCATCACGAAAAGCTGGATGGTTCAGGGTATCCACGGGCTTTAAAAAACGGGCAGATCCTCTTCGAGGCAAAGATATTGACCGTTGCCGACGTTGTCGAGGCGATGGCCTCGCACCGTCCTTACAGGCCTTCCCTCGGTATAGATGTAGCCCTTAGGGAGATCGAAGCAAACAAGGGCACCCTCTATGACGCAGGGGTGGTCGATACCTGTTTAAGACTGTTCAATGAGAAGGGCTACAAGCTTGAGTAAGAGCGTGGGGGAGTGTGTGGGGGAAAGGCAAAGGCGTGTGTGAGTATGTGAGTGGGGGAAAGGGGCGGCAAATGAAAATAAAAAGACATGCACAGTTTAAGATCGGCCTGATGCTTAATGTCGCGGTCGCTGGTATATTTATTATTGCTGCTGTCATCACCGTTGTCCTTGTTCGCGGAAATATGCGCCAGCAGGCGCTGGCCGAGGCCGAATCAAAGGCGCGGATCACGCTTGAACGCAACCTGGCGATACATACATACTTTACGCACAACCTCAAGCCGAAGCTGTTCGAGCTGACCGGGCCGTTAACATCAAAAGACTACTTCGAGCCAAGCTGGATGTCATCTACGTATGCCATACGTGAGATCGATAAATATTTCAAGTCGCTCAACCCGGAGGGATACTATTATAAAGATGCGGCTATAAATGCCCGCAGTCCCGATAATGAGGCAGCGGAATATGAAAGGGAATTCCTGGAGGAGCTGAAAAAAGATCAGAAGCTTGAGAAAAGCTCCGGTATCAGGATGATAGACGGCAAACCCTACCTTGTTATTATGCGCAGGGGAGAGGTTATGGAAAGCTCCTGTCTCCGGTGCCATAGCTCTCCAGCCAACGCCCCGGGAGATATGGTGAAGTCTTACGGTTCTGAAAGGAGTTTCAACCGTCACGCCGGCGACGTGGTGAGCACCGTTTCGATGCGCATACCGCTCTCGGAGGCATACGCAAACGCGGACCGGTTCACGATAAAACTCTCCATCCTTCTCCTTCTCGTGCTCTGTGTGCTCTTTACGTTCCAGTATTTCATCTATAACAGGCTGCTTATTGAGCCGCTCGGAAGGATCCGAGAAAAGGCGCTGAAGATCAAGAGGGATAAAGAGGGCCTTGGCGAGAAGATACCGGAGATCGCAGGCAAGGAGCTCAACGACCTGGCAACCGCATTCAATGATATGTCAACAAGTCTGAAAAACAACATGGATAATCTCCAGGAGACCATAAATGGCTCTGTTTTTGCGCTCGCAAAGGCAGGAGAATTTATGGGCCTCTATACGGAAGGACACCCTGAAAGGGTTGCGAACCTCGCCGCCGCAATTGCTCGCGAACTTGACCTTTCCGATGACCAGATAAGGGGTATCCGCGTCATGGGCCTCCTCCATGATATAGGGAAGATAGTGGTGCCCAGAGAGATACTCTCCAAGCTTACTATATTAAGCGACAGGGAGTGGGGTATCATCAGGGAGCATCCGAAGGCAGGCAGCGATATACTGGAAAAGATATCCTTCCCCTGGCCTGTTGCAGAGGCGGTTCTTCACCACCACGAGAGGGTCGACGGCTCGGGATACCCCTCTCATCTGAAGGGCAGCGACATATCCCTTGAAGCAAAGATCCTTTCTGTATCGGAGGTTGTTGAGTCGATAGCGTCACACCAGCTTTACAGGCCGGGTCACGGGGCCGAAGCCGCGCTTGAAGAGATCGGAAGGAACAAAGGCATCCTCTATGACGCGGAAATAGTAGATGCATGCTTAAGGTTGTTCTGGGAGAAAGGATACAAAATTGAGTGTGGGAGTGGGTGAGTGAGAGGCAAAGGCGTATGTGAGTGGGTGAGTGTGGGAGCAAAGATATGATCGATATCCCGAAAAGTGCGCTGAACTGGATGATGAGGCCGAGACTCTTTTTCCTGATACAGTTGCTGCTTTTTGTTGCCATATTTTCGGGGGCATTCCATGTTGAGTACAAACACTTCATGGATGCAATGAAGAACGCTGCGCGATCCAACCGCGCAACCGGCGTGCAGCTATCAAATCTTATCCTCAAGCACCAGCAGGCCATCGTCGGCATCATGCGTTCCTACGGGGCAAGGAAATCGCTGGTCAAGGCAATACAGGAGAAGGACATTGAAGCCGTTACAGGATATTTCGTGGGCATGCGGAAAGAGATGCCTGAGCTCGATATTGTATTCATTTCTGATGCGCGCGGCACCCTCTGGGCGAATCATCCGAGAAACGCCGAGTCCATAGGAAAAAACTTTTCGTACAGGGATTGGTATGTAAACACAAGCAGACAATGGAAGCCGCACATCTCGGGGGTGTATAAAAGGGTCGTCGGAACGAATGACCTGGCTGTTGCCATCACGGTTCCCGTTTTTGATGAAAATAGGCGGCCTGTAGGGATACTGGGCGCTTCCCAGGATACTGTCTTCATAGAAGGTGTCATAGAGACCTCTGTCGACGATGATGCCTTGAAAGTCACCCTGGTAGACCAGTCAGGGAACATTGTATACAGCAAGAAAACGGCGGAAAGGAAAGAGGTCACAAGATATACCTATCCCACGTCAGGGGATACTATAACAGCCTATACATCGGTGAAGCCGCTTATGTGGACGATCGTCGTCGAAAAGGAAAAGAAGGCCATACTTGCCTCGATCTTCAACCACTTGATTCATACCGGTGTAACCTCGCTGGCTCTTTACTTGTTCATTGGTCTGGCGCTCATATTGATAAGAAAATACGTAGTCTTCGAACAGGCCTTCGCGCTCCTTGCAGCCGAGGAAAAGATCAGGGAGAGCGAGGAGCGGCATCGCGTTGTGATAGAGCAGACGGGCCAGCTTGTGTATGATTATGACGTCCGTTCAGGCAATGTCGTCGTGTCCGGGGCAATCACGCATATTACAGGCTATGCAAAGGATGAGGTCTTGTTCGACAAGAGTTTCTGGAGGGAGCAGATCCACCCTGACGACCGCGAAGCGGTCCTCAATTTCCTGCTGAATGTGACGAAAGGCAATGCATCAAATTACCGGATCCGCTACCGGTTTAGGCGCAAAGACGGTTCACATATCCACGTTGAAGACAGCGGTGTGTGTATGAATGACGCGGGAGGGAGGACATACAGAATACTTGGCGCCATTGAAGACGTCACATTCCAGCAGCAGGCGGAGCAGAGCCAGAAGCTTGCCATAAACATCCTCAACACCCTCAACAGGTCGAACGATCTCGTCAACATAATCAGCGACATGCTGAAGATCTTCAAGGGATATACAGACATTGAGGCAATCGCCGTCAGGCTTAAGGAAGGCGATGACTTCCCCTATTATGTCCAGGACGGCCTCAGCAATGCCTTCATGGAGAGTGAAGGGAATATATGCGCACGCGACGACCGGGGCGATATTGTGCGTGATGCAAAGGGGAATCCCTGCCTCGAGTGCATGTGCGGTACTGTACTGTCGGGACGGACAGACTCTTCGCTGTCTTTTTTCACGGACGGCGGCAGCTTCTGGACGAACAGCGTTTCGAAGCTCTCCGCGTCAACAACAGACGAGGTGCTCCCCGGCAGAATGCGAAACGGCTGCAGCAGCGAAGGATACGAATCAATAGCGCTTATTCCGCTGAGATCGAATGGAAAGATCATCGGGCTTCTGCAGATGAACGATCGCAGAGAAAACTTTTTTACAGCGGGTTTTATACGCTATCTCGAAGGAATAAGCTCAAGCATCGGAATAGCGCTGAGCCGCATCCAATCAGAGGAAAAGCTGAAAGAGAGCGAGGCAAGATACAGATCCATCTTCGACAATGCCGTCGAAGGCATCTTCCAGACAACGCCCGATGGAAGTTTTATTACCGTAAACAATGCCTTTGCGAAAATGTACGGGTACGACTCTCCTGACGAGATGGTCTCTTCAATAACCTCTATCAGTGATGAACTATATGTCAGGCCCGAGGACAGGACGGAGTGCATGCATATGCTGGAGACACAGAATGAGATAAAATTCCACGAGGTTTTGACAAAGAGAAAGGACGGCCCCCACTTTTGGGCAAGACTGAATGTGCATGCAGTAAGGGATGGAGAGGAAAGGACAATCTATTACGAAGGAACCGTCGAGAACATCACCGAACGGAAAGAGGCCGAACAGGCCCTTGTTGCCGAGATGAGTCTATCCGAATCCATACTGGAAAGCACCCCGGGTGTTTTCTATTGTTACGACGACCGGCTTTGCTTTCAGAAGTGGAACAGGAACTTCGAGCGTGTGACAGGATACACGGCGGAAGAATTGTCAAGAATAAGCCCCCTTGACCTTTTTGAAGGAGATGACAGGTGGTTCTTAGAAGAGAGGATAAAAGAGGTCTTTAAAAAGGGAGAGTCGACCGCAGAGGCCGATTTTGTCTCAAAAGACGGCAGGAAGACCCCTTACTTCTTTACAGGAAAAAGGGTGGTCATCGACAATACACAATGCCTTATAGGAATGGGGATAGATATAACGGAAAGAAAACAGGCGGAGGCAGGCCAGAAGGCCCTTATCGAAGAATTGAAAAAGACGATAGAAGGCACAGTGGAGGCGCTGGCTGCTACAAGCGAGATCAGGGATCCCTATACGGCAGGCCACCAGAGAAGGGTGACTCAGCTTGCCTGCGCTGTTGCAGCAGAGATGAATCTTGCGGCGGATGCGATTGACAAGATACGTATTGCAAGCCTGCTCCACGATGTGGGGAAGATAAGCATACCCGCTGAGATATTAAGCAAACCGGCACTCCTCAACGAATATGAGTTCAGCATTATCAAGCTTCACACAGAGGCCGGCTACGAGATACTGAAGAACATAAAATTCCCCTGGGACATAGCCGAGATAATCCTCCAGCACCATGAGCGCCTCGATGGTTCAGGATATCCCAGGGCGCTTCGGAACGGGGATATCCTGCTTGAAGCAAAGATCATAGCAGCCGCCGACGTCGTGGAGGCAATGGCATCCCACAGGCCGTACAGGCCGGCGCTCGGGCTGAATGCGGCGATCAACGAGATCTCGTCCAACGCCGACAGGCTATACGACAGGGCAGTGGTAGAGGCGTGCGTGAGGGTGTTGGGGAAGAAGGAGTTCGGGTTTGAGTGAGGGGAAAGAATGTATGTGAGTATGTGAGTGCGTGGGTGAAAGGCAAAGGCGCGTGGGAGCGCGTGAGTAGAGCATGGAAATGAGGAGGTAAGAGATGAAGAGGATAACGTCGACTGTATACCCACTCCCCCACTCACATACCCACATACCCACACACTCCCCCACTCACATACTCACACACATTCTTCTCGTTCTTACCATAGCATTTTTCCTCACTGCGACACCGGCAGGTGCCGAGGATCGTGTTATCCGCGTCGGCGTTTACGATAATGCCCCCAAGATCTTTGTCTCCGGGTCCGGGAAACCAGAAGGCATTTTTATTGATATTATAGAGTACATCGCCAAACGGGAAGGATGGAAATTGAGCTATATCCATGGCACATGGGGAGAAGGTCTTGCCCGGCTGGAAAGAGGGGAGATAGACCTTATGCCTGACGTGGCGTACACGGCAGAACGGGACAAGAAATACTCGTTTAACAAGGTGCCGGTACTCTCCTCATGGTTCCAGGTATACAGCAGAAAAGGAAGCGGGATCAGGTCGTTACTGGATATGCGAGGGAAGCGGATTGCGGTCCTTGAAGGCTCTATTCAGCAGGAGGCATTCATCAGGATGGCCGATTCGTTCGGATTACACATGACCATTGTCCCTGTATCCGATTACGACAAGGTGTTTGAGGTCGTTGCCGATGGTGGGGCCGATGCGGCCGTTGCCAACCATTTCTATGGAGCGCTTCATGCGCGAAAGTTCGGGCTTGAAGACACGGCGGTTGTTTTCAATCCTTCCGCACTCTATTTTGCATCCCGCAAAGGCGCCAATGATCAGCTTCTGAACACCATCGACAACAATCTTTCAGGGCTGAAGAAGGATACCCGCTCACTCTATTACAAGTCCCTCAAGCGATGGACGTCTGAGGAGGTCCAGTTCAAATTGCCCGCCTGGATTCAGACGCTGGGCATCATCATCGGCCTTGCCCTTGTCATGAGCATCATCGGGGCCATGCTGCTTAAGCATCAGGTGAACATACGCACCCGTGAGCTGCGGGAGGCAAACCAGCGGATGGAGGAGCGCATCATAGAGAGGACGGCAGAGCTGGCGGCGGCCATGGAGAAGGCGCAGGCGGCAGACAAGATCAAGTCGGCATTCCTTGCCACCATGTCCCACGAGCTCCGTACGCCCCTCAATTCGATCATAGGGTTCACGGGCATCATCCTGCGGGAGCGCGTCGGTCCGCTGAATGAGGAGCAGAAGAAACAGCTCAACATGGTGCGAAGCAGCTCCCAGCACCTGCTTGCCCTCATCAACGATGTCCTCGACATATCGAAGATCGAGGCGGGGCAACTGCAGATCGCGCACGAGGATGTTGACATACGCCAGGTCATAGAAAAGGTCGTGCAGAGCGCCAGTCCCCTTGCTGAGAACAAAGGGATAGAGATCGGATACAGGATCATCGCCGAGGATACACAAATCATGGCCGATAGCAGGAGGGTTGAGCAGGTTCTCCTGAACCTTGTCAGCAACGCCATAAAATTTACGGAAAAGGGATCGGTAAGAATAGCATGCGAATCAGACGGCCCGAACATCACCGTCAATGTAACGGACACGGGCATCGGGATAAAGGAGGAGGATATGGAAACGATCTTCAAGACCTTCAGACAGGTGGATTCGGGGATCAGCCGGAAGCATGAGGGCACGGGACTGGGCCTTTCCATATCCCGCAGGCTTGTTCAGCTGATGGGCGGCAGGATCTGGGTAGCAAGCGTGTTCGGTTCGGGAAGCACCTTTTATTTTTCGCTGCCGCGGAACAAGAGGAAAGTATGAAGAAGATACTGGTTATAGAGGATAATGAACAGAATCTCTACCTTATCAGGTATATCCTTGAGGATTGCGGCTTTGAGGTCTTCTCCGCAATGGACGGCAAGGGGGGCATAGAGCTGGCGGCGTCGCTGCTTCCCGATGCGATACTGCTGGATATACAACTGCCTGTAATGGACGGCTACGAAGTGGCACGCTCCTTGCGGCGAAACCCTGACCTTGCGGATGCGCCGATCATTGCGGTTACATCCTACGCCATGCCGGGGGACAAAGAAAAGGCGATCCAATCGGGATGCAGCGGCTACATCGAGAAGCCCATTGACCCGGACATGTTTGCCTCGCAGGTCCAGGCATATATGCAAAAAAGGCACAACAAGAGGGGGAACGAATGAGAAGAAGGGTCCTGATAGTTGACGACAACAGCTCAAACAGTTATCTGCTGCAGAGCCTGCTGGAAGGAGAAGGCATGGAAGTGATCATCGCAGAGAACGGCAAAGAGGCTCTTGAAAGGGCCCGCGCCAATCCGCCGGACCTTATCATCTCTGACATCCTGATGCCGGTGATGGACGGATATACCTTCTGCAGACAATGTAAGCTGGATGAAAGGCTTAAACATGTACCGTTCGTGTTTTACACGGCTACGTATACCGAGTTGAAAGACGAAAGATTTGCCTTAAGCCTCGGTGCAGATCGATTTATACTAAAACCCCAGGAACCAGAAGCCATTATGGATATGCTCGCGGAGGTGTGGAAAGAAAGCGAAAGCAAGGCTCACGAGCCGGTAAAACCATTGGGCGAGGAGATGGAGTTCTTCAGGCAGTACAATGATGTCCTCTTCCGAAAGCTCGAAAAGAAGATGCTGGACTTGGAGATCATGTCAAAAGAACTAACAATGGAGCAAGAGGAGCTAAGGAGGAGTGAGGCGTTTCTCAACAGCGTCGTTGAGAATATCCCCAACATGATCTTCGTCAAGGACGCTGAGGACTTACGGTTTGTGAAGTTTAACAAGGCAGGGGAAGAACTGTTAGGTTTCAACAGGCAGGACCTGATAAGTAAAAACGATTATGATTTTTTTCCTAAAGACCAGGCAGACTTCTTTATCCGGAAAGACAGGGAGGTTTTAAAGAATAGACAGCTCGTTGACATCCCTGAGGAATTGATCCAGACGATGCATCTCGGCGAGAGGATACTGCATACAAAAAAGATACCGATCATAGACAAAGACGGGGAACCCCTATACCTGCTCGGTATCTCTGAGGACATCACAGAACTCAAAAGAACGGAAGAACTGCTTAAGAAAAGTGAGAAGAAATACCGCAGTATATTTGAAAATGCCGTCATGGGGATCTTCCAGGTGACTATCGACGGCCAATACTTAAGCGTAAACCCAGCCGGCGCTTTTATGTACGGATATGAGTCGCCGGAAGAGATGATGAAGTCCGTTACCGATACTGCAAGGCAGATTTACGTTAATCCTGAAGAAAGGGCAAGACTGCTCGCCCTGTTGGAGGCCAGCGGGTCTGTTGAAGGATTTGAGGTAGAGCATTATCGTAAGGACGGAAGCAAGTTCTGGGTCTTGATGAATGCCCGTTTGATCCGTGACGAAAAGGGAATAACGCCAGCCTACTACGAGGTTACCTCACAAAATATCACTGCCAGCAAAATTGCCCAGGAAGAGGTCAGAAGGACACTCGAAAGACTCCATGCAACCCTAGGGGCCACTGTTCAGGCAATGGCGGCTACCGTCGAAACGAGAGATCCCTACACTGCTGGGCACCAGAGGAGAGTGGCGGATCTTGCAAGGGCAATCGCCCAGGAGATGAACCTCTTCAAAGATGTTGTAGACGGTATCCGTGTTGCAGGCCTCATCCATGATATTGGAAAGATATCGGTCCCGGCAGAGATCCTGAGCAAACCGACGAAGCTGAACGAGATGGAGTTCAACATCATCAAAGTACACCCCGAGGCAGGATACAATATCCTGAAAGACATTGAATTCCCATGGCCTGTCGCAGATATCGTTTACCAGCATCACGAAAAGCTCAACGGCGCTGGGTATCCTCAGGGATTACGGGACGAACAGATCCTCCTCGAGGCAAAGATACTGGGTGTTGCCGATGCGGTGGAAGCCATGGCCTCCCACCGTCCCTACCGGGCAGGACTTGGCCTTGATTTTGCCCTTGAAGAGATAGAGAATAACAAGGGCATCTTCTATGAAGCAAAGGTAGTCAATGCGTGCGTGCGGCTTTTTAGGGAAAAAGGGTACAGGTTTGAGACGTGAAGAGGCGCTGCGGGTTGCGGGTGAAAGGATAACGAGTGCGTGAGTGTGGGAGTATGTGGGTGTGTGGGTATGGGAGTGAAGGGTATGGGAGTGAAGGGTATGGGTGAGAAACTATTAAAGAGGCTTAAGGTCAGGATATTGATGCTGGAGGATGTGCCTGCGGACGCAGAGCTGATGGAACATGAGATCCGCAAGGAAGGGATCGATATCCAGACCAGAGTTGTGGCCACAGAGGGTGCATTTCTTAAAGAATTGGATGCATTTACGCCTGATATTATTCTTTCGGATTATAGCCTTCCTTCGTATGACGGCGTCTCTGCGCTCAAGGCTGCACGTAGCAGAAATCCGGATATGCCTTTTATCATAGTATCAGGGGCGTTCGGCGAAGAACGTGCGATAGAGATACTTAAGGAGGGCGCTACCGACTATATACTGAAAAATAGACTGTTCAGGCTTGGACAGGCTGTCAAGCGGGCCCTGAAAGAAGCCGAAGAACATGGCGTACGAAAACAATTCGAAAGGGCGCTTATAGAATCAGAAAAGAGATACCGCCTCCTGTTTGACCTTGAGTCAGATGCGATCTTTCTCGTTAATGGCGACAGCGGATCCATCATGGATGCGAATACAGCGGCATCATCTCTGTACGGGTATAGCAAAAAGGAGCTGCTCCTGATGAGGGATGTCGAGCTTTCGGCAGAGCAGGAGAGAACGACAGAGGCCGTACGGAATCAGGTGACACATGTACCCCTCCGTTATCACAGGAGAAAGGACGGTACTGTCTTCCCCGTTGAGACAACAATAAATCACTTTATCTGGCAGGGACAAAAACTGTACCTTGCGGCTGTCAGGGATATAACCTTCCGTTTAAAAGCAGAAAAAGTTTTAAAAGAGAGTGAGCGGATACTCCGCGAATTGATCAATGCCACCAGAGAGACTTTGATATTGATCAATACGAAAGGAACGATCCTGATGGTGAACGAGGTGGCGGCCGAGAGGCTGGGGAGAAGCGTGCAGGAGCTCATCGGCACCTGCCTGTACGACCACTTTCTTCCCGACATTGCTCAATCGAGAAAGGCGTATATAGATAAAGCAGCCGCCACCGGCGAACCGGTGATCTTCGAAGATACCCGCGAAGGAAGATCCTACGAGATTTATTGCTATCCTTTGGCCGACAGCGAGAACCGGGTTTCGAGCTTAACGATCTTTGCCCTTGACGCCACCGAACGCAAGCAGGCTGAAGAGCGTGTACGCATGGAGCATGCAAAATTCGCCGCACTGTCCGAAAACGCACCGTTCGGCCTGGTCATGGTCAATAATGACGGAACATACAGCTACATGAACCGCAAATTTACGGAGATACTCGGCTATGACATTCATGATGTCCCCAACGGCAGGGAATTTTTGAAGAAGGCATGTCCCGACTCTGAATACAGGAGGAAGGCTGTAGAGGCTTGGGTGCATGATACAAAAGATGCCGGATTGGGTGAGCAACGGCCCAGGTTCTTCACGGTGCGATGCAGGAACGGGCAGGAGAAGATCGTAAATTTTATTAGTGTAAGATTGGACACTGGCACAACTATCATTTCCGTCGAGGACATAACCGAACGTATGAGAATTGAGGAACGCATAAAAGAAAGCGAATCAAAATACAGGACGCTCTTTAATTCTGCCAATGACGCCATATTCCTCATGGAGGGCGCTATGTTTGTCGATTTAAATAAAAAGACCCTCGAGATGTTCCAATGCACAAGGGAGCAGATCATCGGGCAGCCGCCGTACCGGTTTTCCCCTCCCTTCCAGCCTGACGGCAGGGATTCTACGAAAAAGGCGCTCGAGAAGATAAATGCTGCGTTAAGAGGAGAACCGCAATTCTTCGAATGGCAGCACTGCCGGTATGACGGGACGCCATTCGATACCGAGGTGAGCCTCAATGCCATCAGATTGGACAAAAGGACATTTATTCATGCCTTCGTGCGTGACGTAACCGATCGCAAAGAGACCGAACGAAAGATCAAGGCGGCAGAGGAAAAGTACCGTGACATCGTAGAATTTGCTCTTGAGGGCATATATCAGACAGCGCCTGGAGGAAAACCCTTGATGGTGAACAGCGCCTATGCCCTTATGCTGGGATATGGCTCCCCCAGGGAATTCCTTGCGGCAGTTGCCAACGTAAGGCAGATATATGTACATCCCGAGGAGAGAGATAAGCTTATCGATATGTTGGACAGAGAGGGGAGTGTGAGCGGGTTTGAGTCAGAGCTCTACTGCAAGAACGGGAGCAAAATATGGGTATTGATCAACGTCAGGGTCGTCAGGGACGGGACGGGCAGACCATCGTATTATGAAGGCACTATGGAGGACATTACCAAAAGGAAGCGGGCAGAGGTGTCACTCACGCAGAACATGGAAAAATTGAGGCGTGCCATGGGTGGGATCATCAACGTCATCGTGACCACGATAGAGTCGCGCGACCCTTACACGTCCGGCCACCAGAAAAGGGTCGCAAACCTTGCAAGGGCGATCGCAACCGAAATGGGGCTTTCTTCCGAGCAGATAGACGGTATCCGCATGGCAGGGGTCATACATGATCTCGGCAAGATCTCGGTTCCTGCGGAGATCCTGAGCAAGCCGAGCAGATTGACGGATGCCGAGTTCAGCCTCATAAAACAGCACCCCACAATAGGCTATCATATCCTTAAGGATGTCGAGTTTAACTGGCCCATAGCCGACATCGTCTATCAGCACCATGAGAGGATGAACGGCTCAGGGTATCCGAAGGGGCTCAAAGAGGATGAAATAATACCTGAAGCACGGATCATAGCCGTTGCAGATGTAGTAGAGTCTATGGCCTCGCACAGGCCATACAGGGCCGCATTCGGCATGGATACTGCCCTCGAAGAGATAACCAGAAACAGGGGCATTCTTTATGACGATAGCGCGGTGGATGCCTGCGTGAGGTTATTTAAAGAGAAGGGGTTTGTCTTCGGATAAAAGGATCAAAGAGGGAAAAGGGCATCGATATGAATAGGAACATCAACCGGCTGCATAAAATCTTCCTGAGGAAAAAGGACCTCTATTACAAACTTATCCTGAGCATCGGGCTGCTCTTTGTCTTCCCTGCCTTCGGATTTCTCTTCTTTGCCGTAAAATACAACATCATCGAGGACAGATCGTTGCCACTCTTCCTTGCCGGTTTTCTTTTATTCTCATTTTTCGGTTTTATCTTCTTGAGGGCTATTTTCCGGAAGATCACGAGGATATCGGAGGAACTCTACGAAAAGGTCGCCACGGATGTAGCCGATGTCCACCTTGAGCATAAGGCCGATGAGCTCAGCACGATCGTGAGCTCCTTTAACGCCCTGGAGCAACACTTAAAGACAACAGTCGAAAACCTTAACAGGAAGGCATCTGAGATATCAACGCTTAAGGAGCTTTCCGACCTGTGTTACGTGACATTTGACACCGATGAACTCCTCTATGTTACCCTTGAGAGGGCGCTCAAGCTGGTTAAGGCGGATATCGGTTCCGTCCTGATCCTGGAGCGCCCCCAGAGGAAGACGTTTCTCGTGCAGGCACATATCGGGGTTGACAACACGGTCAAGGTAGGAAGCAGGATCGATTTTGACACCAGCATCGCAAAATATGCCGTTATCAACAAATCGCCGCTTCTGGTTGAGGATATTGAAAAAGACAGCAGGTTCGGGCGCAATAACAAGACCACATACGCAACTAAATCTTTCATCTGCATGCCTCTGAAAACCATTGGTGACATAATAGGAGTGCTTACAATATCGCGGAAGAACGAAGATAAAATATTTACCCAGGATGATGTTGAAGTGCTGACACCACTTTTAAGCAACGCTGCCTTCACCTATGAGAACATCCGCTTGTTCAAAGAGAATGAACTGGGAAAGGAGATTGTGAAGACGACGGTGAAGATATTCAAGACCATCAACTCAAGCCTCAGGGACAGCGAGCTCATGTACTCCGTGCTGCACGAAATACAGTCTCTGATCTCGTACGATCTTGCCGTCGTCATGGTTATGGACGACAACCACCCGGATGACCTGATGATCTATGATATCCAAAGCCGCGGCCCGATTAATCTTACCAAGGGGTCCTATTACCCTTACAAAGGCACCATCTTTGACAAGGTGATCCAGCAGGAGGCCACGCTCCTTGTAATGGACACGGGCCAGTTGACTCACGCCGGCGAGCGGGAGCTCCTTGTCAATCAGTATTCAGGGGCAAGTCTTATGAGCGCATTGCGCATATCCGGAGAGATCAAGGGCGTCCTCATATTGTGCTCTCCGAACAAGGACAGCCTGAACAAAGATCTCGAGTTCGTGGAGGTGGCGAAGGACGGCGTAGCGTTTGCCCTTGAGCGCACGAGGCTTTCCGCCTCAGTAACGCGCAGAAGTCAGGAGTTCGACACGTTGAAGCAGATCGGCGCTGCCCTTGCGGCATCGACGTTCGATATCGACCAGGTCCTGAAGTACGCCATGGATATGATACGCGTTACCATGGATGTAGAAGCGGGTTCGCTGCTTCTTTTACAGGGCGAAGAGCTTGAGTTCAAAGTCAGCTTCGATATCGACGCTGCGGCGCTCGGGCAGGCGACGATCAAGATGGGGCAGGGCATCGCCGGGTATGTGGCGTCGCAGGGCAAGGCGATCACCGTGAACGACGTGCGCCAGTCGCCGCACTTTTTCCCGGCCGTGGACAATACGACTGGATTCGTTACAAAATCCGCCCTCTGCGTGCCCATGATATCAAAAGGCAAGGTGATCGGGGTAATTGAGCTTCTCAACAAGCGAAACGGCGATTTCAGCAACAACGACGAACAGCTCCTCCAGTCCATCACCTCATCGCTCATCATCGCCATCGAGAACGCGAGGCTCTATCGGGAAACGGTCTCCATGACGGAGCATGAGAGAGGGATACGCCAGATATTCCAGAAATTCGTCCCCAAGGAGGTTGTGGACAAGATCATCCACGGCGAAGCGACGGGCAAGCCTCTGCTTGATGAATTCAGGACGTTAACGTTCCTTAATATCGACATCCGGGGATTTTCGAGGCTTGCCAAGACCATCGGACCTCATAAAACAGTCCCCATGATCAACTATTTCTTCTCCATCATGGGCGAGATCGTCTTCAGGCATCAGGGGATAGTGGACAAGTACCTGGGGGACGGATTCCTTGCTCTCTTCGGGGCTCCCGTCTCCAGCGTGTCAGACGCCGACAACGCAATCGCAGCGGCCCTTGACATGAAGAGGGCGATAGATCCCGTGAGCGATTATTTCCTGAATGAGGTCGGCGCTCCGTTATTCATAGGGGTCGCGATACATACCGGCGAGGCAGTCATAGGGAACATCGGCTTTGAAAAGAAGATGGACTACACGGTCATAGGAGACGCGGTGAATACGGTCTTCAGGCTTCAGGACATCGTCAAGCCGCTGAAGAACGGCATCCTCATCAGCGAAAGGACGCGAAGGGCAGCTCAATCGAGTCTTGAAACGCGGGAGATAGGCGAATACGAGATCGATGCAGCGTTAGAAAAGGTAAAGGTCTATGAGCTTTTGAATCAGATGAAGGTCTGATTCCCTGAAAGACACAGAAAGAGAGGAGAAGTATCATGAAAAAAGAGGTGAACAGCAAGCGGGTGAAGCAGATCTGGAGTACCGGGAGGCTCATTGGTCAGATCCTTATCGACGGCGGCTTTATCTCCCGGAAGGCCCTCAGAGAGGCCTTAAACCTTCAAAAAAATACAAACGAACAGATCGGAGCCATTCTTGTCCATATGGGGGTGCTCCCCAAAAGTGACCTTGACGCCGCCCTCTTACTGCAACGCCACCTTTCAACGTTAAAAGACTCGATCAAGGTTGCAGCCGGAACCCGGCAAATGCTGGGCGAACTTCTCATCCAGACAAATCGTATTTCCCGGAAACAGCTTGAAGTTGCCCTCGGCGAACAGAGAAAAACGCATGAAAAGCTTGGAACCATATTGGTAAGGCAGGGTCTTCTGACAGACAAAGAGCTTGAATCGATACTCCGGTTTCAAAAACGCCAGGCTATTAAACAATCAAAAGACACCCCGCTTCATCTGGGTGAGATTTTGGTCACAACAAGGCAGATCACACGAAAACAGCTCGAGGATGCACTGCGTCAGCAGAAATTCTCCAAAAAAAAGATCGGCCAGATACTGATTGAATCAGGTTTTGCCGGAAATGAACAGATATCACGAGGCCTGAAACTCCAGAGCATGCTTATCAGTGCATCGCTTGCAGCAGCCCTCTCTTTTGCGGCAATATCTGCCGGGAATGTTGTACATGCCGGTTCAACGAGCGCAAAAATAATGGTATCGGCGCGGGTCCTGGCAGTAACAAATCTTAAAATACTCCATCAGGCGCGCG
>DIFC01000003.1 GCA_002418945.1 Deltaproteobacteria bacterium UBA5758
AGATTTAATATGAGGCAATTCGATCGCACTAATTTCATTGATTTTTTTAGGGCTTCCATTTACAATGCTTAAAAATCTCAGGAAGGAGCTTATATGGAAATAACCTCCCGGCAAGAAAAGAACACGACGGTCGTTACTGTCCAGGGGAGAATTGACGCCGTCACAGCACCTGAATTCGAGAACTACCTCTCGGACCTTATATCAAAGGGCGGCCGGAGCTTCATCGTCAACTTAAGCGCGCTGGAATACATCAGCAGCGCCGGCTTAAGGAGCATACTCGCCACCGCAAAGAAACTAAAGGCCGAACAGGGCGACATAAGGTTCTCGGGGCTCCAGGGCCCTGTTGAAGAGGTCTTCAAGATCTCCGGCTTCTATTCGATCTTCAAGATATTCGATTCCGATGCATCAGCCCTGAACAACGCATAGAATCGTGGAAGTCCTGTCAACAATAAAAGTGCCCGCCAAGCTCGAGCATCTCCATGCTTTGATCGACAGGGTGAGCAATTGCGCGAAAGAACAAGGCTTGAGCGAGAAGAGGGTCAACGAAATAGAGATAGCCGCGGAAGAAGCGCTCGTCAATATCTTCCATTATGCCTACCGGGAGCAGGAGGGCGATGTCGAGGTATCATGCAAGGCAGAGCGGGGCATGAGATTCATCATCGAGATCGTCGACAGGGGAATGCCCTTTGATCCCCTTGCGGTTCCCGAACCCGATACGACCCTCGATGTTGCCGAGCGGCAGATCGGCGGGATCGGGGTGCTCCTCATAAAAAAGCTTATGGACGACGTAACATACAAAAGGGACCGCAATCAGAACATACTGAGACTGGTCGTTAATCTCAAGGCATAAGGAGATGATGCAATGTTTTCGTATGTATCTGTGACGAGGACTATTACAGGTCTTATCGTTCTTTGTTGCTTTGCCTTTCCATCCTTCGGCCAGGTCAATCCCGGCAGGATCGAAAAGGCCCCTGATCAGCAGAATGCGGAGCCGGATATCAAGAAACTTACCCTCGCCGATTGCGTCATCCTGGCGCTCAGGAATAATATCGACCTCAAGAACACATTCCTCAACAGGATAACCCAGAGGTTCAGCGTTAAGGTTGCCGAGAACAGGTTCAGGCCCCAGGGGAATCTGACATTCCAGTCATATCGGAATTCAACCTACCCGGATGTCGATACGGGAAGGACCACAGGATCGAACCAGGTCGCCAATACCAGCGTTACCCTCAACGTGCCCACGGGCGGCAACTTTGCCCTCTCCTGGAACAACCAGGCGACAAGGTCTGACGTGAACCAGCTGTATCAATACAACCCTTCATGGACACTCCAGTATACGCAGCCGCTCCTCAAGAACGCCGGCATAGAAGTGGCGACCGCGAATCTTGTGATCGCCCGCATCAACGAGGAAGGCAACGTCCTTGATCTGAAAGACGCCATCATCAATACGATCGCGAACGTATCGAACCAGTACAGGGACTACGTGAGGGCGCTTCGCCAGCTCGAGATAGACGAGAAATCCATGGAGACCACGAAACAGACCCACGAATACAACAAGGCAATGGTGGCAGCGGGAAGGATGGCGGAATCAGAGCTCCTTCAGTCCGAGGCCGGCATCGCATCGAAGAACATCACCATTACCCAGGACAAGAACGACATCGAGTTCAAGCGCCTGACCTTGTTGCAGACGCTCAATCTCGACAACCGGACTAGGTTCGAGCCCGTAGAGGAGACGGAGACCAGCGTCACGCCGCCTTCGTTCGAAGAGGCCATGGAGATCGCCCGGAAGAACAGATCAGATTACCTGAAGCAGCTGCAGCAGCTCGAGACGTCAAGGCTGCAATACAACGTGGCAAAGAACGGCCTCCTCTGGGACCTTTCGGTCACCGCAGGGGGAGGGAGCGGCATGACGAACTCACGGTTCGGAGCGGCCTACAGCAGCGCCGGGAGCCTCGGGAAAAGCGACTGGAACGTCGGCGCCCTCCTCACGATACCGCTGAACACCACGGATCTTACGAACACCTACCTCAGCGCAAAGGTCGCATACGACACGCAGAAGAACAATCTTAACAAGCTCGAAAGGACCATCGAGTCGGACGTTCTCAACGCCATCAGGAACGTTGAGATGCAGTACCAGCAGCTGAAGCTCGCAAAATACAACACCGTTCTGGAGCAGAAGAAGTTCGATGCCGAAAATGAAAAGATGAAGGTCGGCAGGAGCAGTCTCTTTCAGCTTCTCAGCTTCCAGGACAGCCTTGTTTCCGCACGCAACACCGAGCTGTCCTCCTTCATCAGCTATCTCAATGCCCTTACAACCCTCGACCAGAAGCTCGGAACAACCCTGAAGACATGGAATATAGATGTTAAGAAGGATGACGACGAAGTAAAGATGGCGCCAAAGGAGGCCCGCGGGAAATGAACCGGCAGGATAGTCATATGATCACGACACCGGAGGCGATGTGGCAACCCGGGAAATAGTCTACAGGAACATCCTGGAAAACATGCGCGACGGCGTCATGACCATCGGCATGGACGGCACGATCATCACCTTCAACAACGCGGCGGAAACGATCCTCGCCATGAAGAGCGCGGACGTCGTTGACAGGACCTTCGGCGAGGTCTTCCTCTCCGCGGAAGAGAACGACGAATTCAACCAGGCGGTCCTGAATGCCGTCTATGAATCAGCGATGGTGCATAACGCAAGGGTCCCGTATGGGGCTTTCGGAAAGGCCCTGACCCTCAACGTCACCACCTCCTTCCTCAGGCCTCCCGAGGGGAAAGAAGGCGAAAGAGGCGCTGTCATCGTAGTCTTCCAGGATGTGACCGAGGTCGAACACCTGCGGGAGCAGGAGGCACGACTTGCCGAAGAGCTAAAGGAACACCATAAAGAGCTCCAGGAAGCGTACGTCAACCTCGAAGGGACGAACAGGGACCTCCAGGCAGCCCTGAAAAAGATCCACGTGATCCGCGTAGCCGCTACTGCCTTTGTTATCGTGCTCTTCGTGGTCCTGGGGCTCATCAGCTGGAAGAGGATCATACCGCCGGGCAGCAAGCCCGCGCAGGAGACCCGCGCAGAGATGCGGGACCCTTCACGGATGAAGACGTTTACCGTGAACGAGCAGAGATTGACCGACTCGATCGCCCTCAAGGGATCCCTGAAACCCATCAACGTGGTCAACATTACAAGCCCCTTCAGCGGCAAGGTAAAAGAGAGGCTCTTTCAGTACGGTCAGCCCGTCCAGAAGGGGCATCTGCTTCTCAAGATGGATGCGGTGGAAACGGAGACGAAGCACAGGGAAGCGAACGTCACATACATCAAGGCCCTCGAGAAGATGCGGGAGATGGACAAGTGGGATTACGCCGACGAGGTGACGAAGGCAAGGCGCTCCGTTACCAAGTCGAAGATGACCCTTGACACCGCAAAGAACAAATTTGAGCAGAGCGAGATCCTGTTCAGAAAAGGCTACATCTCCTCAACGGATTACACCTCCGACAAACAGCAATACGAAACGGCCCAGATGGACTATGATGCCTCCCTCCAGGAATTGCAAACCGCCATCAACAAAGGCAAAGGGGACAACTACAGCGTGACAAAGATCGAGCTGGATAACGCGAGGACCAAGCTGCAGGTGCTGGAGCAGCAGCTGCAAAAGGCCAATGTCGTCGCGCCCGTATCAGGCACGGTGGTCATGCCCGACGCAGGCTCCGACAAGGACAAGAAGGGGAAGCTCATCGAGGTAGGCATGTCCTTCACGGAAGGGGACCTGCTTGTATCCATCGGCGATACGGGAGGGTTCTCGGTGACGGCCGAGGTGGACGAGATGGAGGTGCTGAAGCTCAAAAAGGGTCAGGAAGCGGTGATCACCGGCGACGCCTTTTCAGGCGTAACGCTGAAGGGGACCGTTACTCACGTCTCGTCGCAGGCCTCAAAAGGTGAAGGCTCAAAGAAGACGCCTGTCTATGAGATAATGGTCTCTGTGGAGAAATCCCCCCCTGAGGCACGGGAGAAGCTCCTCCTCGGGATGTCCTGCAAGGTGCAGGTCACAATAATGGACAGGGCGAATACCCTCATGATCCCTATCCGGGCGGTCAGCACGGAAGGCAACGACAGCTACGTGGCCATGAAGGACAAGAAGACGAACGAGATGAAGAAGGTCAAGGTGGAAACGGGCATCACCACCCTGGATTCAGTTGAGATAATAAAAGGATTGGCGAAAGGGGATGAGATACTTATTCCCTGAAGAATATGCTGCGACTCACCGACATACATAAATCCTACCACGTCGGGCCGACGACAGTGGACGTGCTCAGGGGGATCTCATTCACCGTCGAGAAGGGAGAGCTTCTCTCCATCATCGGCCCCTCGGGGAGCGGGAAGTCAACGCTGATGAACATACTGGGGCTTCTGGAGCAGCCCTCCTCGGGGACCTATTCGGTAGAGGATACGAAGATAACCTATGATGACGACAGGACGCTTTCAAGCCTGCGGAACAAGATGATCGGCTTCGTCTTTCAGCAGTACAACCTCCTGCCCAGGCTGACCGCCATCGACAACGTAGGACTACCTCTTATCTACCGGGGGATGAGCGAAAAGGAGATCACGGAGCGGTCGATGGAGTACATCAAAAAGGTCGAGATGGAGGAGCGGTCCCGCCATAAGCCGACGGAACTCTCGGGCGGGCAGCAGCAGAGGATAGCGATCGCCCGTGCGCTTGCGGGGAGTCCTTCGCTTATCCTTGCGGACGAGCCGACCGGGGCGCTTGATACCCACACGGGACAGGAGATCATGAACCTCTTTAAGCGGTTGAACGAGGAAGAAGGCATCACGATCGTGGTCATCACCCACGATCCCAAGATAGCAGCACAGTGCAGGCGCAAGGTCGAGCTGCGGGACGGCATTATTACCGGATGAAAAGATCATGATAATCAAGGCAAATGTCAAGGAGGCGCTGAAGAGCCTCGTAACGGCAAAGCAGCGCACGATCCTTGCGCTCATCGGCATTGTCATCGGTATCGGGTCTGTCATCGGCATGGTATCCATCGGCACGATCGTACAGAACGAGGCCCTGAAGCAGTTCAGGGACATGGGCATCGACATCGTCTCGGTCACAAAGGATTACGAGCGCCAGGGCAGCGACGAAGGGTTCAGCATGGACCACGTATACGGCCTTCCGGGTTACAGCCCTTTGATCAAAAAGGTGTCGCCATATATCGTCTCGGGCGCCCAGTATTCATACGCGGGCAGGGACCTGTATATAGAGCTCATGGGCGTCGACGAATCGTTCTTCGATCTCAACAAGTTGTATATCCGGGAAGGCCGCCTCCTGTCAGACCTCGACAGGAACAGGTTCTTCTGCGTCATCGGCGCGGAGGCCGCCGACATGCTGCAAAAGGCCGGGATCAAAGAGATCATCGGCGGGCAATTCCTGTTCGGCGAGCGCATCTATACCGTGATCGGCATCCTGAAAAGCCTGCCGGAGGGCGGCGGCATGCGGCCGTCGGGCATCAACCGGGGCGTTATCACCCATATCACCACTGCCATGCGAGCCTTCACCGCAAACACCATCACCACCTTCATGGCAAGGGTGGATACACAGGACAGCAAGGCGGCCAAGACCATCATAGAAGATTATTTCAGCAAAAGGACGAGCGGGCTCCGCGTAAGGGTGCGCACAGCAGAAGAGTTGATAGCACAGATGCAGAAGCAGATGCAGCTTTTTACCCTGCTGCTTGGCGCAATAGGGAGCATCGCCCTCATAGTCGGGGGCATCGGCGTTATGAACGTCATGCTCATCTCGGTGACGGAGCGGCGAAAGGAGATAGGCATACGGAGGGCGCTCGGCGCCCAGAGAAGCGACATCGAGGCCCAGTTCATCATAGAGTCGGTCACCCTCTGCTTTGTCGGCGGCATCATCGGGATAATCCTGGGGATCATCATCTCCTACGTCTTTTCCCACTTTTCCAAATGGGAGTTTCTCATCTCCCAGTCCGCGATAGTCCTCGGCTTCTGCGTGGCGACGGCGGTAGGTGTCTTTTTCGGCTACTACCCTGCCCGCTCCGCATCGCGCCTCGACCCCGCGGCGGCACTGAGGGAATGAGACGAATGCAGCTCAAGCGAAGCATCCGCGAGACGCAATAAGAATATTGTTCAAAGTTCTATGTTCAACGTTCAATGTTAAAAACAAAGCAGATTCTTTTTGCTCTGATGCATCGTGAGGATGCCTGGCAGATCTTTCCTGTTTTTATCTATGCGGCAATACTTTATAATGATAGAGCGTCGCCTTACTTCTCAATCTGATGGAGGGTAGAATGAAAAGATCGGCTTTGATGGTCCTGGCAACAGCCTTTCTTCTTCTATCGGCCGCCAACTGCGCCCATACCCAGGAACAGTCGTCGAAACAGAAAAGGATCTTCAGCGGCTCAAAAACTCCCTTTACGATGGAGGTTGGCGACGAGTTCGTCCTGACGCTTGAGTCAAACCCCTCGACGGGCTACCTCTGGCAGTTTGCCGAAAAACCCGACGAGGGCGTGGTAAGGTTTATCGGTTCCGAGTACAGGGCGGCGTACCCTGACCGCATAGGGGGCGGCGGGCACGAGATTTGGACGTTCCGGGCAGCAGGCAAGGGAAAGGCCGCGATAAGCCTCATATATGTCCGTCCCTGGGAGAAGGGTGTTCCTCCTGTAAGGACGGCGGGCGTCGTGATTGTTGTGGAATGAAACTTACCCCCCTCTCCCTGACCCTCTCCCGCGAGGGGAGAGGGAACAACTGTTTTTTTGCTGCCACTCTCCCACAAATGGAAGAGGGAACAATGATGTTGTCCCGCAGGCTGCCGGGGGATCGTTCTGGTCAGACCTCGATCTCCAGCCCGTCATAGGCAAGATCTATTTTGAGCGGATTGGATTCCGCATAGATCGTAAGGTACCGCCTCGTCTTTTCCAGAAACTCCTCCAGCGTCGCGTCGTCCACCGTTGGTTCGTTGTGGTACATGCAGAGGCGCTTCACCCCCGCCCTGACGCTCAGTTCTACGGCGCTCATGTTGTTCGAGTGTCCCCAGTCCTCCTTTGCCTGCACAGCCTCGGAGAAGCCATACTGGGCGTCGAAGATCAAAAGGTCGGCATCCCGGAAAAAGGCTATGAACGGATAGTTGCGGTTGTCAACATCCTGCTTGTGCTCCGAATCCGTTGAATAGACGATGCTCTTGCCCTCCTTCTCGAACCTGTAGCCGTAGGAATGGCCCGGGTGGTTCTGCTGAAGGGCCTTCACGGTGAACCCGCCGATCGCGTATGGCTTGCCGGGGTCAAGGAGGGTAAAGCGTATATCGCTGCTCATCGCCTTGAGGGCCACCGGGAAATTGTTAAAATTCTGCTGTATCACGAACGACTCTTCAAGGTAGTCATGGCACCCGTAGATGTTCACCGTATTGCCCGGTATATAGGCAGGAACAAAGAAGGGGAAGCCTTGGATGTGGTCCCAGTGCGGGTGGGAAATAAAGATGTGGAAGGTATGGCGCTTTTGAGGGCCCTGCTGTATGACGTAACCTCCGAGATCCCTCAACCCTGTCCCCGCATCGCAGATAATATGGTCCTCGCCGCCGACGATCTCCGTGCAGGACGTGTTCGTGCCGTAGCCTCCTTTTATAGAAAAAGGGAGTCTGCTCTCGATGAATTGCCCGATCGTATTGTCGTCATGAAAAGACAGCCCTTGCGATTCCTTTATTGCCTTGAATATCTTTGCCCTGATCGTTTCAGCCGTAACAGATGCCGGCAACGAACCTCGCGTCCCCCAGAAATGCACTTTCATGCGTTCCCACCCCTCCTAAAATTTTTTTCTTGGCGATTATAACAGGAAACCATAAGGCAGTGCAAATGTTATTAAGGAATGCAGATCTCTTAGGAGAAAGGCACAAAAGCCAATCGTAAATAACAGCGTTTTACTTAAACAGGCCCCTGGCCTTTTGAAATATGTCCAGCGTCTTCTCAATGGTATCTGTGGCAGGCCCCTGTGGTTCCTGTGCAGGCGCAGGCTGAGACTGGGGATGCGGCTGCTGCTGCGGGGCCGGCAGCGATGCAGTCGGGGCGGCCTGCTGCCCCTCAGCCCCTTCGGGCAGCGGAGGAGGAGGCAGGGATGAGCTTTCCCGTTCCGGCGGCTGCGAGCTCGGAGGGGGAGGCAAAGCAACATCGCTTCGTCCGGGCGAAACGGAACCGGCAGGAGGCGGAAGGGAAGATGCCGCCGGTTGAGCCTGCTTTGGCATCTTTGAGGTTGAAGTTGCCTGCTGTACTTCGTAATTTATGAGTTCACCTTTGATCGCACCGGTAATAAGACTTGTTATTTTGAACTGGAGCCTGATCTTAGGCCTGCCAGGCCTGTCTTTTCCCGGCCCATAAGGCTCCAATTTGTCGGCCAATGCCTTAGAGGATTTAATGATTATATTCGTTGATAAACCGTTACAATATTTATTCGTATCGAAGGTGATCTCATCAGTAAAACAATCGTGCACAACAACATCAGAAATATCAGCTACCTTTCCGATCGCCCTTTTCCCATCTGCGCATATAGCCTCAATGGACGTATAGGCCGCCTGTAATGTTGCCTTCCTCGGCGATGCAGTCGACGATGCCCCCTGCTGCGCTGTCGATGCTGCAGGAGTTGCGCTGTCGTAATCTATCGTTTGTCTATATTTAAAACAGCTAGGGTCGCTGGCACCCGCAAATTGAAAAAAACTGAAAACAATGCTGATTGTCAAAAACATCAAAACAACGAATCTTATCATGAAAACCTCCAGCTTACGATATTAACCCTTCAGCTTCAAAAACGACGGTTATAATGGATGGCCCCCATCTTTATGATTGATTAACAGCAGCTCAATCGTATTTTTGTGCTTTACATGTCCCGGCATTATTATCCCAGTACCAAGCCCGGATTTCACCAACGGAGTAGTCGCCTGAGAAAGAACGACCATTATCGCGCCATATTAACGCCTTGCATATCTTGGTTGTTGGGTCATATTTCGATCGCGAGGTAAAAACAAAGTTTGTTCCCGGCTTGTCGTAGCTTCTCTGGATGTGGTTGTTCATGCATTCGCATATAATCTGTCCCTCGGCTTGAGTAAGTTCGTCGTTGCTTTTCTGTTGTATGGACTTTTGCTCCTTTGGCTTCTGTGATGTTGCCTGATCTTCAACGATCAGTATTTTCGACTCCCTGGATAACCTTATCGGCTTGGACTGGGTTCGGTTCCAGAGTTCCAGCTCAATTGTGCGCTGCCCTGCTGACTGGCAGGGAACACGAATAGACTTTGCGCTGCCCATAGCCTGCCCGTCCACAATCCAGTTGAAATACAGAGCCGACTCTATGGCATTACTAACGGAATGATTACCGATAAATTCAGCGGTCTCTCCTCTCTTTATTTTACCGGGCCCACTTATGGAGGCGCTTACCTTAGGGCTTGCCATCGCGCCCACATTTACGCTTACGGTTTTCTCGCCCAATTTTTGCCTCTTTCCTTGAACATCCTCATAAGCAACGACCTTAACCGTGTGGCTGCCCTGAACCGTAAAGGAATGGGACAGGCTGTTTCCGGAACCGCCCATTCGGGCGCCGTCAACATACCATTCAAAGATATACGGTTGAACCGCTGCCTCCGAGCCTGACCCCACGATATCCGTTCCGAAAAGCTGTTTGCCCAGCGAAGAGAGGATGCCGCCTGCAGCCCCGGCAAGCCCTCCTGTATCCGTTTTTGACCCGGATATTGCGGCTGTATATGCTGCATTTTCGCCCGAAGATACCTGAGCCGGTCCCTGGATGTTGACGAGGGATTGGCCTACAACCATTGTGTGTTTCGCCTCACCGAGCTTGATCGATTGTTTTTTAACCATGTCTGTCCGGTAGACAACAACGCTGAACTCATATGCTCCGGGGTGGTCTACACGTCTTGAAAAGGTTTTTTTATCTTCAATAACCTGGGTGCTGCCTTTCATTCTCCATGCATATTGCAGTGCAGCCTCTCCCGGATCGTTTGGATCTGTCACAACATTGAAGGCAACCGTTTGACCGACCGTTGCCTGTGAGGGCGCTTCGATACGAACATGCAGCTTCTTCTTTCCCGTCATTTCTATGGTGTATTCCCATTTCTTGTCAAGATCAACATTTACCCGTGATACTGACTTTTCGTATTTTTCAGCAGCTACCGTAACTTCATAGAGACCGTTGAACATTCCCTCGCCTGACAGTTCGCGAAGGTCGGCCTTTCCATCCTTGCCCGATCGCCTGTTGTTTACACGCACCTCGTCCGGCAGCTCAATGGAAGCTATCGACACCATAGCGCCTTCGATCGGGGCGCGTGACTCCTTGTCGACAATGAAGAACTTTACTAACCTGACCTTTTTGCGTATCTGTTCCACTACCCAGGAGATGGATCCGAAGGGGTCCACTCCTTCCTCATCTGTGGTGACAATACAAAATTTCGGGTAATTGACCTTCTTGCCCCATTTTTCTGTTTCGATGCCATTCCATGGACTTTTATCAAAGCCGTCGAAGGTATCATTATCTTTTCCATGCCACCATATGTCGAAGCTGTAAACCTTCTCGCCGATTGCCAGTGCCGTAGCGCCATGGTTAGAATTCGGATCAAACGCCCTCGCGATACGACCGGACGACTTCTCTCCCATGACCATGAAATGCGCGTTCATCGGGAAGCCGGCGCCGGCAAACGCGTCTCGCAGAAACACAGTTGTGCCTCCGCAGGTGCCGTCCTCACTTCGAGTCAAGCGCGTAACGGTGCTATAGTTAGGTTTTATACCTTGCGCGGCCAATTGCTTTGCAACCTCAGACGCGACATATTTCGCCTTTACGAGTTCGTTGGAAAATGTCCTGTCCTTGGTGATATCCTCGCCGAATTTACTCCAGTCTGTTACTTCTGACCGTAAGGCCCCCATCTGCCGTGAGTAAGCCGGATCTCCCTGTCTTATGTCTTCTACGCTACCATCGCTTGTTGCCGTCGATCCGGGGGGAATTCCCAATGCTCCGTCAGAGAGCGCAAAGGCGTTGTGAATAAACATGCAAAAAATAAGCATTGTGAACAATGAGATCATGCCTCTATCCTTCATTCCATCCACCCATTTCTCCTGCCGTCATCGGCCCGAAGCCGCTTACCCTGTGTTTGAGGTAATACCGGCTTGCTGCTGCCTTTGCATCATTCTGATGAAGCGTTAATCCGATTGCATAACCTTGCATAAAACGGCGCACCGTGAAAAGATCGGGATTATGAATTATATCATTTTCCATAAAAAAAGTATTCATGATCTTGTACTCTCGAGATTTCTACCCTTTCGTTATTGATTTCTGTGTTTTTATTCTAACATTGGCAATGGTTGTATAAGACAGAGCATAATACGAACTATGGTATGCGATTTATTCGCCTTTATACGTTATCATCATCATCGTGATGTCGTCGGATTGAGGGGTGCTGCCGGTGAATTCCACAATCTTCTGCATCACGCCGCTCACGACGCGCTCGACCGTCCTGTCCTGGAATTCCGATAATTCTTTTTGGAGGCGCTCCTCGGAGAAGAGGTCGTTCCTTTCGTTCATCGCCTCGGTAACCCCATCGGTATAGAGGAACAACGAATCGCCCTCCCCAAGCGCGATGCTCCGTGCAGTATATTGCGCCTCTTCCATGGCGCCGACAAGAAGCTCGCCTGACTTCCCGAGGTACGCAACATCCCCATCCTTCTTCATCAGCAGCGGGGGGTTGTGCCCTCCGTTCGTATACTGCACCGCTCCGGTCTTAACGTTCAGTATCCCGCAGAACACCGTTACGAACATGCTCATATCGTTCCCTATGCAGAGGTCCTCGTTCACCCTTGAGATGATCTTGTCGGTGGTCAGGCCCATTGTGCTCTTTGCCTTGATGAGGGTCTTTGTGAGCGCCATGAACAGCGCCGCGGGAATGCCTTTGCCCGAAACGTCCGCAATGACGAAGCAGAGCTGTTCATCGTCGATAAAGAAGAAGTCGTAAAAGTCCCCCCCGATCTCCCTCGCCGGCTTTATCGTAGCATAGATGTCGAACTCCTTTCTTTCCGGGTATGGGGGGAACTTCTTGGGCAGGATGCTCATCTGTATGTCGTGGGCGATCTTCAGCTCGCTCTCCATGCGCTCCCTTGACGCGGTCGCCTCTGTGAGCTCGCTGATGTATTCTTTCAGGGATTCTCTCATGAAGCTGATTGCCTCCGAGAGCCTCCCAACTTCATCACCCGTCTTTACGGACGGCAGCTCGATATCAAAGTTTCCCGCCCCAATATGTTCCGTCGCTTTCGCCATATGCCTCAGCGGCCCCGTTATGGACCTGGCGATGAACACAACCGCCACGGCAAGCAGCACAATGCCGGCAATCCCCAGGAAAAGCACGATATGGTTCAGATTTGTGATATCCGCCATCAGCTCATCCTGCGGAAAAAGGACACCGAGGGACCAACCGCTTGACTTTATCGGCACATAGGCCATCCAGCAGGGCTTTCCCGTGACTGCGCTCTTGACCCACATGGGGGCCACGCCTTGCTCGCCCTTGAGCATCTTTCGTCCCACATCCCTGAGCTTTGCGTCCTCGCGCGCCTCGGCGATCGTAAAGATCGTTTCGTTCATGATCAGCTCTTTCATGGGGTGCGTTACAAAGGTCCCATTCTTGGATATCAGAAACCCGTAACCCGATGCAAGTATCTTTATGGAAGAGACGATATCCCGCAGGCTTTCAAGGGATATGTCTACGACGATAACGCCGGCGACCTGCCTTTTGCCGTCGATCTTCTTATAAAAAGGCACGGAGTAGGAGGACATGAGGATGCCGCCGCCCTCTCCGAAATAGGGCTCGATCCATTGAGGCTGCTCAAGCTCTCTGGGGATCTGGTACCAGTCCCACAAAAAATAATTATAGTGCTTGTCGAGATATTTAAAATTTATTCCCCCGTAGGCCTTGTAGAAATAGGGGGCGAAGTATTCCTTGTCCTTTTTGAATCCGTAGGGCTCAAAGGCGATCGCGGCGCCGTATATCTCAGGGTTCTTTTCGACGATCGCGTAGAGGACCTGGAAGAGTTCCTGTTCATCGTTCGTGCTGTTCTCAAGGAAATAGGCTATATTCTCGGGCACCTTTTGTGTGGCGCTCAGCATCGCCTCGATCTTGTTCGTCGTCGTCATGATAAGGTTGCCCGCATTCTCCTCGATCCCCTTTGCGATCATCCGTTTCGAGACGAAATAGTTATAGGTAAAGATGGCAACAAATATGCAGGCGCTGCTCAGGGTGAAGAAGAGGACGAGCTTGAAGGCTATCCCTTTATTTCTCAGCATATTTTGCACACTCTTTGTAGAAATCACCGAACTCGGGCGCCTGGCCTATCAGGTTGTTGACTTTAAGCTCCCCGGCGACCCTCTGGTAATCCCGCATTGCCAGTGTGCCGACGGTGATGCTCTTGTCGTCCTCCGGCAGGATAAGATCTTTCATCCTGTTGAGCATCCATCTCTGGTGAATCTTGTTGGCAGGAGCATTCGCCGTTGCCATGTACTTGAGGACAATGTCCAGCGCCTCCTCCGGGTGTTTGAATGCGTAAAGCCATCCCTCGATGGATGCCTTCGCAAAATTGCAGGCAGCGGCAGGGTCCTTCTTAAAGGTCTGCTCAAGCATATAGATGCCGTCCTCGGGGAAATTCAATCCATACTCATGGAAGAAAAAGCTCGTCAACTCATCAGGGTTGACGCCTGCGCTTATGATCGTGTGGTACTCGTTGTACCACATTGCAGACGCTACATCCACCCCGTCCCTGAGAAAGAGGTTGACCGAATAGGATTGGGGAACGATCTTCACATCGAGACCGTATTTTTTGAAAAATGCCATGGGCTGCAGACGGAACTCATCCCTCCACAGCCCCACCTTCTTGCCGTTGATATCTTCCGGCCTTGTGATGCCCCTCCCTTTTTTTGCCACAAGCATGAGAGAGGACCTCTGCACGATCTGCGATATATTAACTATCTTTATGCCCTGGGAACGTTTCTGTATCGCTGTGGAAAGCCATATGGTGCCGAAATCCACTTCCCCCTTCTCCAGCAGGTCAACGGGGGCGCTGTATGGTCCTCCCGTCTTTATCGCAAGGTTGATCCCGTATTTACGGTATATCCCTTTCTCAAAGGCGACATAGTACCCGGCAAACTGGGCCTGCGGGGTCCACTGAGGTATGAAGGACATGTCTTTCAGGGCCGGCTCTGCACAAAGCGCGCTCACCGCACAAGAGATAATCATTATCACGAGGACTGTAAAAAGCAGGGTGCTGTTCGGGTGATATCTTGTTCTGTTTTTATTATGCATCGATATATCTATTATCGTTGGATAGGGCCACAATAGTCAACAGCAAAAACAGGCGTCGTGAGCTATCTCAGATAAGGTTCCCACATTTTGGCCGTTTTCCTGATGTAGTCCCCGGGCAGGTCCCTGACGATCTGGTTGTGGCCGGGAAGAAGGACCTCTACCTTTAATTCGGCGAGGCGGTAAAGGGATCTTTTTAACGCGGCGGGGTCCGCGCCAAAAAGGTCAAAGCGGCCGATCGCGTAGTCGCCATAGACTACATCCCCCGGTATCAGGATGCCCGCGGCCTCATTATAGAGGGCGATGCCGCCCATTGAATGCCCGGGGATGTGGAGAACCTCCCATACCATATCTCCGATCTCGAGGATATCCTTGTCTTCGAGCTTGCGTTCAACGGGAAATTTAAAGGCATCTTCCTTCAGTCCATACTGCATCTGACACATCCCTTTGAACTCGTTCATTCCGTAAACCGGCCTGTCATCGCCTTGTTCCAGCGGCTCTGCCTCAAGCCTGTGAACCCACAGCTCCGCACGGGGGATTTGTTTCTTTATCTCACCGAGGCAGCCGATGTGGTCAAGGTGGACGTGGGTCATAATGATCCGCTTGATCGCGGAAAGGTTGATGTCATGCTTCTTGATCGATTCTATCTTATATGCGCCCTTCCCCGTCAGGCCCACATCAACGATGGAAATATCGTTGGAATCAGGCTTGCCGATAAGATACATGTGCGAGTCAGGTATGAACTCATCCATTCCCTGTACGAAGAATACACCGTCTGCAACTTTTGCCATATCATCTCCTTCTATTTGGTTATTTACTCTTATTCAGGATTGCCTTTTAATTTTCTCCTTCCAAGCCACTTGCTCAGCTCGTCAAAATATACGTAGAAGACGGGTGTTATATAGAGCGTCATGAGCTGGGAGAGAAAAAGGCCTCCCACGACCGCTACGCCCATGGGCTGACGCGCATCTCCGCCGGCGCCTATGCCGAGGGCGATGGGCATCGTGCCGAAGAGCGCCGCCATCGTCGTCATCATAATAGGCCTGAAGCGGATCATGCATGCCTTGTGGATCGACTCCACCGAGTCCAGCCCTTCCGCCTTTTCTGCTTCCAGCGCGAAATCCACCATCATAATGCCGTTCTTCTTCGCGATCCCGATGAGCATTATCATCCCCACCATTCCGTACATGTCGAGCTCCATCCCGAATATCCACAAGGTCACAAGGGCCCCGCACGCCGCCAGAGGGAGGGCGCTCAGGATCGTGATGGGATGGATGAAGCTTTCATAAAGGATGCCGAGGACCATATAGATGACAAGGACCGTTACAAAGAGCAAAAAGCCCATGCTCGCGAAGGATTTCTCGAATTCCTGGGCAGAACCCTGGAATCCCGTTGCGATCGACTGCGGCAGGTTCACTTCGCCGGCTATCTTCTTTGTGGCATCAACGGCCTCGCCTATCGAGTGGCCGGGCTTGAGGTTGAACGCAACTGTGGCGGAATTGAGCTGACCCGTATGGTTCACGTTCAGCGGTCCCAGGGTCTCTATGATATGTGCGACGGTGCCCAGGGGGACCTGCTTCCCCTGGTTCGATTTCACATAAAGGTAGGACAGCGCGCTCGGGTCTTCCTTGAACCGGGGCTGCACCTCGAGTATCACGTAGTACTGGTTTAGTTCACCGTAGATTGTGGAGATCTTCCGCGAGGCGTATGCCGAGAAAAAGGTATTCTGGATCTGCTCAAGGCTCAGGCCCAGCGCAGAGGCCTTGTCCCTGTCCACCTCGATATACAGCTTGGGGTTGTTCAGCTTGACGTCGGAGTTTACGTCGACCAGGCCGGGGACGGCCCGCATCTTTTCCTCAAATATCAGGGCGTACCTGTAAAGCTCGTTGAGGTCGGAGCTCTGGAGCGTAAACTGGTATTCCGCAAGGGCGCTGCCGGCGCCTATCTGGATAGGGGGCGGGTTCTGCGGGAACGCGACAACGCCGGGGATGCTGTTCAGCTTCGGCCTCAGGTCGTTGACGATCTCGTCCGCAGACCTCTTGCGGTCCTTCATGTTCTTCAGCATGGCAAAGGCGATGCCGCTGTTGTATGTGTTCAGGCTCGCAACGGATATAAAATCTTTGATGTCTCCTTCCTGCATCAGGATATCGTTGACCGCCTCCTGGTGCCGGACCATATCATCGAAAGAGATCTTGTCCGCACCCTGTATCCACGCCATCATGAAGTTCTGGTCCTGGCTCGGAAGAAACCCTTTCGGTATCCTCATGAAGAGAAGCGCCGAGATAATGACGACGATGATCGTGGCGGCAAGCGCCAGCCTGCGGTGCACAAGCACCAGCCGGAGCGTGCGGCCGTAGTGCCTGACCATGCCCTCGAAAATGCGCTCCGTTGTGTTGTAGAACCTGCCCTCCTTCTTCTCTTTCATCTCCTTGAGTATCCTGCTGCACATCATGGGGGTAAGCGTCAGGGATATGAAGCCGGAAATGAGTATGGCCGCGGCAATGCAGACGGCGAACTCATGAAAGAGTTTGCCCACAATGCCGGGCATAAAGAGGATCGGTATGAAAACGACCACGAGGGAGAGGGTCATAGACATGATCGTGAATCCTATCTCCTGGGAGCCCTTATAGGAGGCATCCATGGGGCTCTCGCCCATCTCCATCCGCCGCACAATATTCTCAAGGACGACGATCGCATCATCGACGACAAGCCCCACGCAGAGTACAAGGGCCATCATCGAAAGGTTGTTGAGGCTGAAACCCTGAACGCTCATCACCGCAAAGGTGCCGATGATGGACAACGGAACGGCAACGTTCGGGATGATCGTCGACCTGAAAGAGCGAAGGAAGAGGAAGACGATGATAAGAACGATGAATATCGTCAGGACCAGTGTGAACTCGATGTCATCGATCGATTCCTTTATGTAATCGGACGCGTCATAGAGAAGGTGCCACTCAACGGACTCCGGCAGCATGGCCTTGAGCCTGGGCATCAATTCCTCGATCCCGTCAGCCACCTTTACCGTATTCGATCCCGGCTGCTTTTTGATCGCGAGCACGATGGCCCTCTGGGCCTTGCCCTTCGAGATGTACCAGGCAGCAGACTGCTTGTCGTTCTGTATACCGCTGATCGCGTCGCCTATATCCTTCACCTTTACGGGCCTGCCGTTCTGATAAGCCACGATAACCTCGCGGTATGCCTCGCCGATCATCAGCTGTCCGTTCGAGTCGATCGTAAATGCCTGGAACGGGCCGTCGAGGGTTCCCCCGGGGAGGTTGACGTTTGCCTTCTGGATCGCGCCGGCGACATCGTCGATCCCCAGACCCATATTGGCAAGAAGCTTCGGGTTCACCTGGACGCGCGCCGCAAACTTTTGACCGTACACGATGACCTGCGAGACACCGTTGACCATGGTGAAGTTCTGGCCAAGGTAGTTCTCCGCATAATCATTGAGCTCGATAAGGGGCATCTGCTCGGAAGTGAGGGCAAAGTACATGATCGGCTGGTCCGAGGGGTTCACCTTGTCGTACGTAGGGGGGCTCGGCATATTGCCCGGCAGTTCTCCCTGGGCGGCCGCAAGCTTGGAGTTCACATCCTGCGCGCAGGCATCTATGTTCCGTTCGAGGGAAAACTGAAGGATGATCGTCGTTGAGCCTGTATAGCTTGTCGAAGACATGGATTGGAGGCCCTGGATAGTGGAGAAGTGCTTTTCCAGGGGTTTGGCAACGTTCGACGCCATCGTCTCCGGGCTTGCTCCCGGCAGGGATGCCGTCACCTGGATGGTGGGAAAGTCGACTGCAGGAAGGTTATTGATCGGCAGGTTCAGGTAGCTTACGATGCCGAAGAAGAGGAGGCCGAACATGACCAGGATGGTCATGACCGGTCTTTTTATCCATAACGCCGAGATGTTCACTGTTTATTACCCGGGGAGCCCTTTTTCTGTTCGCCGGCGCCCGCCGGTTTTGTTGATGCCCCTGCGCCTCCGGGGGTCAGCGATTCTCTTATCTCAACAGGGAAGCCGTCTCTCAGCTTCAGGTGGCCGTCGGTCACGACCGTCTCTCCTGTATTGATCCCTTTCGATACGACGGTCTCTTCGCCGATCGTCCTTGAGACGGTAATGCTTCTGAGCTCCGCCTTCTTATCGGGCCTCACAACGAAGACAAAATGTCCTTTCTGTCCTATCTGTACGGCCTTCGCCGGAACGACAACTGCATCCTGCTCCTCTTTGAGGTTAAGGACGACATTGACGAACTGACCGGGCCAGAGAAGCTTGTCGCTATTCCTGAATTCCGCCTTCAGGAGGATCATGCCTGTGGCCGCGTCAACGGCATTGTCCACGAATGTGAGCCTCCCCTCGGTGGGGGCCTGCATTCCCTGCGTGCTTACCCTTACCTTCAGCGTATCCGATACCATGTACCTCCTGATCTCGGGAAGCTGTTTCTCCGGAACGGAGAATTTAACGTTGACCGGAGATATCTGGTTCACTACGACGAGCTTCGTGTCGTTGTCTTTGATCATCGCGCCTTCTTTGACCAGGTGAGCGCCCGTCCTGCCGTCGAGGGGGGAACGTATATAACAGTACTCGAGGTTAAGGCGGGCATTATCCACATCGGCCTTGCTCGCCCTCACCGTTGCCTGCTGCGTTAGAGCAAGGGTCTGCTTGTTCTCGTAGTCCGAGGTCGCTACAGCGCCTTTTTCAAGGAGGAAGGCATATCTCTTTGCCTCGTCTTCGTTATATTTAAGCTGGGCCATATCCTGGGCGAGCTTCGCCTCAGACATTCTCAGCTTTTCCTGAAAGGGCGCGGGGTCGATCGTGAAGAGGGGCTGCCCTTTCTTTACATCCTGCCCCTCTTTGAAATGGATCCTGAGAAGCTGGCCTACGATCCGCGCGTATACCGTGACCGAGTTATACGCTTCCACCGTCCCGATCGCCTCGATGATGACAGGCATGGTCTTCTGCACCGCCTTCCCGGCCAATACGGGCACGCCGTGTTGCGCAGGGGGCGCCGGCCTCTTCCTGGACAGGTAGCCGTAAGCTGCCGCGACCGCAATAATTATACAAATTATAATAATGATCTTTCTCCGCTTCATCACCTGTTCCCCATCGCCCTTTCGATGTTCGCCTGGGCGGTCTTATAATCATAGAGCGCATTTATGTTGGCAAGTTTTGCCTTGCTGTAGCCGACGGTGGCGTCGGTAACCTCGAGGGGGTCGGCCAGCCCTGAGGAATATCTCAGGTTGGCGAGCTCAAGGTTCTCCGTTGCCTGCCTTATCTGCACCTCCGTGTTGGAGATCGTCTCTTTCGCCTTGAGGAGGTTCAGGTAAGACTGCTTCACATCAAGGAAGACGTCAAGCCTTTTCGCCTCGATCTGCGCCTCCACCGACCTTGTCCTTGCAAGAGATTCCTCTATCTTGTTCCTCGTCAGCATTCCCTCGAAGATATTCATGTTCATCGATACGCCCGCGTTCCACACCTGGCCGAGAGGATATTGGCTTCCCTGGAAGTTATACCGCGCGTTGCCCGATATGGTCGGGAAAAAATCCCTCTTCGCGCGGTCGACGGACGCCTCGGCGGAGCTCTTCTGCGCTGCAAGGGACCGGAGATCCGGCCTGTTCTGGTAGGCCCTGTCCAGCGCGCCTTCAAGGGTTACGCCATACTCCTCGAAGGAAAGGGTATCACTGATGGTAAACTGCTCCGCTGTGTTTAGCCCCATCGCGTTGTAAAGCCTTACCCACGCGACCTTGAGGTCGTTCTCCGCCGTAATGAGGTCGAGCCGTGCGTTGCTCAGATCCAGTTCTGCCTTTGTAACGTCGTATTTCGGCTTTTTACCTGCCTCGAAAAGGACCTTTGCCTGCCTGAGATGCTCACTGTATTGCCCGACGATCTCCTGGTTGACGTCTCTCGAGCGCTTTGCCTTCAGGACCCCGTAATAGGACGTCTTAAGATTGCTGACCACCGTCGTCGTCACATCTTCAAGGTCAAAACGGGAGGACTCGACATTGAACTCCTTTGTTTTCACGTCCATCGGGGTCTTGCCGAAGTCATAGATCGTCTGCGACATGCTTGCACTCCCTATGCTCTCGTTGTGCAGCCCTACAGGAAAATAGGGGTCGTAGGTGTTCTTCTCAACAAAATACCTGTTGAAGCTTGCCTGGGTATCCACCTTCGGATAGTAAGGTGCCTTCGCCTGGCCAAGCTGCGCCTCCTTCGTGCGGACGGTATAACGTGAGCTCATGATCGAGGGGTGCTGCGCCAGGGCGATCTCAATACAACGCCCGAGACTCAGCTGCTCTCCTGTTTTGGGAGTCTCCTCGCCGGCCATGGCAAAAGAAAAAACGGCAAAGGATAAGATGACCACAAGGCAAGCACTGTTGTACTGCACAGGCCTCACTGCAGTCCTCTTCTCATCAACTCTTTTTATCCACATAATGAAGGTAAGTCACATAATAAAAGAGGATGGCCTTATTGTCAAGGTTTTCATGGAATTGCTGGTTGGGATAAAATGAAATATGGTACAATGGAGATAGCGGAGGTGCTATGAAAAAGATATACGCCATATTACTGGTTATCGGCCTTTTCACACTTTTTCTCTCCAATGATGTATCCGGCGCAGCAGAGGCGGTAGCAACTACCGCTGACGACCAGGCGGCCGTTGAAGTAACGATCTACAACAGCAACGTCGGCCTTGTAAAAGACCTGCGCAACATCAGGCTCGCAAAGGGGATACAGGAACTGAGGTTCATGAACGTCGCTGCACAGATCATCCCGACCAGCGTCAACATCCGTTCCGCAATCTCCCCGGACAGCTTCTCAGTCCTTGAACAGAACTACGAGTATGATCTCCTGAGCCCCCGGAAGCTCATCGACAAGTACGTCGGCAAAGCGGTGAAGCTCGTCTCAAAGAACCCCTATACCGACAAGGAAGATACCGTAACGGCGACAATACTCTCGAACAATGAAGGCATCCCTGTTTACAGGATCGGCAACGAGATCACCTTCGGACACCCGGGGAGGATAATCTTTCCGGAGATACCGGACAATCTCATATCAAAACCCACACTGGTATGGCTTCTCAACAACAGGGCAACTTCCCAGCAGAAGATAGAGACGCTCTACCTGACCAACGGCATCAACTGGAGGGCCGATTACGTCCTGACTCTCGACCGGAAAGATGCCGCGGGAGACCTGAACGGATGGGTCACCGTGGACAACAAAAGCGGTGCGTCATACAAGAATGCGAAGCTGAAGCTCGTTGCAGGAGATATTCACAGGGCGCGGGACGATCTGAAGAGGGAGAAGGTGATGGCCGCGGCTGTTTCCCAGAGGGCCGAACCGGAGTTCAGAGAAGCGGCCTTCTTCGAATACCACATCTATACGCTGGAGCGGAACACAACGATCAAGGAGAACCAGACGAAACAGATCGGTCTCCTCAGTGCCTCGAACGTGGCGCTGAAAAAAGAGTTTCTCTACCGGGGCGCAGCGCACTATTACAGGAACCGCTACGGCGATGCCATCACCCACGACAAGGTCGGCGTGTTCCTTGAGATTCAGAACAAAAAAGAGAATAACCTCGGTATGCCTTTGCCGAAGGGGATAGTGAGGGTTTACAAAGAGGATCACGACAATAGCCTTCAGTTCGTCGGCGAGGATTCCATGGACCACACGCCGAAGGACGAGAAGATACGCATAAAGATGGGAAACGCATTCGATATCGCCGCATCGCGGAAACAGACGGTATGGGAAAAGATCTCGAAGGACACCTACGAGATAGCCTTTGAGATCTCCCTGAGAAATCATAAAACGGAAGATGTAACGATCAAGGTCATCGAACCCCTGTCGTGGGACTGGAAGATCCTCGAATCCTCACACAGATACACAAAAGTGGACGCCCATACGGCCTCTTTCGACGTGCCGGTAAAGAAGGACAGCGAGGCAAAGCTCATATACAGGGCGCGGCTGAGGTTTTAATATAAACCGTCCCTCTGGTTTATCTGGTTGATGCTGACTTCTGACGGCTTCTTTAGCTTTCAGCGATCAACAAAAAAACAGGCTAAGGTTTAGGCTGAGGCTGAGCAAATTCTGTTTTTCCTGAACCTTAACCTCAACCTGATTCTTCTCGCTGATAGCTGTGCGCTGACGGCTGTCTGCTATTCACTCTTTAGTAAATTTTGAGTATGATGTTTATAAGCATGAGAAGGAGGGCGATTCTCCCTGACCAGATGTGGAACCCCTTGATGACTTTGGCGCGCCGGCCGGCCCTGAATTGCATGAACCCAAGGACAGGCGCTGCAATTGCGAGGACCACCGCAACGATCCCGATATAGCCGTGGGGCGTGCTCAAATGCTGCCCTCCCGCCAAAGCGATATCAAGGAACACCACGCAAAACCCCAGCGCGGCACATGACGCGCCCGATATTCCGCACATCCTGTGGAGCTTAAGCCACCATGCTTTTCTTTTCATAGTGCGCGCAATGATAAGACCCGTGAAGAGGAATAAAAAACCCGTACACATAAGTATCGCATGGGCGTATAGAAATACCATCTTCTTCTACCCTCCCTGCATTTCAGTCATCCGGCCCTGCCGGATTGAACTGTCAGGCCCGGTCAAAACTGCCCAGCAGCCTGAGCAATACCATGTCTGATGCCGGGTCAAGGTCCCTCACGGCCCTAACCCCTTTGATCTCAACAATGACCGCTTCCATAATGAGGAACGTCTTTGCAGCCTCTCTGAGACAGCCGGTCTTTACCGTATCCCACTTTCCGTAGGTACCATGAAGATGCAGCCTCGGCTCATCCTTGTACCAGAATATGGTACCTATCCCCAGCGTCTCATGGCTATCCACGAGTTCCCGCCATGACGGCGTCGGCGGCATCACATCCTGGACCGGCCCTACGACGATCCTTGCATCCTTTATGCCGCCGACAAGGTAAAGGATGCCCGCCTTTATCCTTTCCTTTTTAACGATATCCACAAGACACCCGAGTATATCGTCATTATCATCGAGCTGTGCTACGACAACCCTGCCCACTTCCCCGACCTGGTATTTCATGCCTGCTCCTCCTTACAAAAAAACATAAGCATTTTGTTATTGATCCGGTATATGGGCGCATCAACACTTTACATTCAGAATGCGAACCCTTTGTCAGTCCCTCCGCGACGTGCAGGATCGCCCATGCACTCTCCTGCCGATCCCTCCAGGCACTTTGACCCGTTCCGCCAGATGGTTCCCGAAAGACTGGCACCCGACAAAATGACGCCCGAAAGTTCTGCATCCTTCAGGTTGGCTTTATCCAGGGTGGTTTTGCTCAGGTTGGCGCCCGAAAGATTGGCGCCGTAAAAATATGCACTGCGCATGTAAGCGCCGGTGAGGTCTGCGCCGGTGAGGTCTGCGCCGGACAGAACGGCGCCGGTGAGGTCTGCGCCGGTGAGGTCTGCGCCGGTGAGGTTCGCATTGGAGAGCACTGCTCCGGCAAGCTGGGCTCCCTGAAGTTTTGACCCCGAGAGATCGGCCTTGCGCAGGTCACACCATTTACATTCCCCTGTAGCCAGAAGTTTGTCCAGATCCTTCTGCTGAAAGGCATATGAAAGATCAGGCAAGGCGCATATTGCGGCCACAATGAGAAGAGCGCAGAATGCAAACATTCTTTTTGTTATACCGGTCCTTCCCGTTAAGTCCGCTCCGCATACCGCCTGTTTCCCCGTTCCTGTATATTGATTCATTCTTCACGTTTTTACCATAAGGAGCATAGCTATGCAACGGGTATTTGTCTTCGGCGACAGCATTTTCCGTCCCCTTTGGCTCCTGAAGAATGAGCATGGCATCAGGAGATCCCCCGTAAACACGCTCCATCAATAGATCCCCTCTCCCCTTTGCGGGAGAGGGTCAGGGAGAGGGGCATTATCGCCGGCATTCAATCCGTTGCAAGGATCTCCACGATCCTGGGAAATATATATTCAGCGACATCTGTCCGGTATCCTCCGTGGGTGATGATCAGGTACCTGCCGCCGCAGATCTCCTCCGCGCTATCTTTTACGGCCTGCGCAAGCTGGGGGAAAAAATGCATAGTCAGGCCTATATCGCCATAATCCCCCTGCGCCGTATCGTGGCCGAGGTTATGAAAGATGATCTCTGGCTTGAAGTCCACCGCCCTTTCGATAAATTCCGATCTGACCTTGTACATATACTCCGCATCGGTGATGCGCCCCCGGACATCGACGTCCACGTTCGTCCCGTTCCCGGTTACGTTATTGTAACTACAGAAACATACGTGGAGCACATCATAATCGTCCTCAAAGATAGACCGTGTGCCGTCCCCGTGGTGACAGTCCGTGTCAAGGATGGCAAATCGTTGCATGCCTGTCTTTTTTCTGATATTCGCTATAGCCGGCCCTGTACAGGAGAGATAGGTCCCTCCCCATCCCGATTCCCTGCCCGAATGATGGCCCGCGCCGACAGAAAAAACCAGCGCGTTTTCCAATTCCCCCTTTGCGATCATTTCACCGGCCCTCACACATCCGCCGACGGCAAGCCTCGCGCCGTAGTAATACCAGCTCCTCCTTACCCCGGCGAGATAATTGACTGTGTGTGCCAAGAGCAGCGCCTCTTCCTCCACCGGCTCTGATTCGAAGAGCACCACCCCGGGGAGCGACAGGTCCCGCTCCATGACCATGGGAAAATTGCGGAACTTGTCCCCAATGATAGGCCAATCCTTGTTCCGGAACTCAGGATGAAAGAACACACCGGTCTTCATACATCATCCCTCGTCCACATCGCACGGCGGCGGCTGTTCTTTGAGCATCGTGAGCCTTTTCTCCGTCAGCTCCTGCTTCATCACAAAAGCAGGCACGGCGAACTCGTCTTTCTTCTTGATCAGAAGCCACTCCTTGTCTTTGCCTCTGAGACGCGTGAGCACAAAAGTGCCTTTCAGTTTTTTTCCTTTCAGGAAAAACCCGATGCGCCCTTTTGTCATGTCATTATCCAGCAGCTCGAAATCTCCCGAATCCCAGACGACAACAGGCCCTGCCCCGTAGTAGCCCTCAGGGATGATCCCTTCAAATGTCCCGTATTCGAGGGGATGGTCCTCGACAAGGATAGCGAGCCGTTTATCCTGAGGAGACAGAGACGGCCCTTTCGGTACGGCCCACGATCTCAGCACGCCTTCGATCTCCAGCCGGAGATCGTAGTGCAATTTCTTCGAATGGTGCTCGTGGACGACAAAATAGGGCATGACATATTATACCACATACGGGTACCTATCCTTTTGCGCCGTAGTCAGCGATTGCCTCGATCTTCATCGCTTTTCTTTGCATTCCGCCTGTATATTCCTTCAGGTCGACGACAATAACGGTGATATTATCGGTACTCCCATGATTGAGCGCCTTCTTCACCACCCTGTCCGCGCACTCCTGCGGATCTCCCAGCCTCCTTATCTCCTCCATGACGTCTTCGGGCGCGAGTACATCCCAGGCGCCGTCACAGGCGAGGACCGCATAATCGTTCTCCTTTCCCAGATATCCTTCAACAATCCTCGGCTCAGCGGTCACATATGGCTTCAAGGATAAGTCCCCCAGCGCCCTGCTTACCGCAAGTATTCCCTGCACCCTCGGAACGCCTATGCGCATTATCTTTCCTCCAAGCTCTTCGATCCGCTCGGTTTCGCAGGGGAGGTCGGGCTTATGGTCAACGGTAAGCACCTCAACACCGTTCTTTATCCCGATGATTACACGCGTATCCCCCGCATTGGCAACGATAAACCTATCTGCCATTATATAAAGGTGCGCGGCCGTTGTACCGCTTCGCACGCGCCTTTCCGTAAGGTGGCTGTCCACCGCCAGGTATGCGTCCCTCAGGAGACCGCGGTCATTCCTCCGGCTCCTCAACGGTTTTGCCCCTTCCTGCACCCTGCTGTGTATAAAGTACGGGGTAAGCATTTCGACGGCTATTCGTGATGCCGCCCTGCCTCCATGACCGTCATATATCTCAGCGCCGAAGAAATCCTCCTCCGGCCTTTCGTAGATCGCGTGCTCGTCCTCCATGCTTTCACGCCAGCCGATCGTCTCGCATACACCGTAGTGAATGTCCATGGCGTCCATATATATATTCTATCATACAATGCACGGTGACGGTTGCTGGTTTTCGACACGAAATACTTGCAATGCATTACATGAAATTTTATAATAAGAACCTACATGAAATTCGAAGACGGGTTGAAAAAACTTGAAAACATTGTCAAGACCCTTGACGATGGAAAAATTCCCCTTGATGAAGCCCTGAACCTTTTCAAAGAAGGGTTAGCTTTGACCAAGGAACTTTCAAAAAGACTCGAAGAGATAGAGAAAAAGGTCGAAATACTGATAAAAAAGGAAAACGGCACCATAGAGAAGAGGCCGTTCCTACAGGAAGAATAGTGGATCTCGGCACGTATCTGCACGACAAAAAGATCATTATAGAAAATACCCTGAAGGAGATCTGCGCTTCCTTTGTCTCAACGCCGGGGGTCTTGAGGGATGCCATGGAATACATGCTTTTCTCCAATGGCAAAAGGGTGCGCCCGATCCTTGCTATCGCGGCCTGCGAAGCAAAAGGAAAGAGCAGCGACGACCTCCTCCCCTGTGCCTGTGCCCTCGAAATGATCCATACATATTCCCTCATACACGATGACCTCCCGTGCGTAGACAACGATGACCTGAGGCGGGGAAAACCTACCTGCCACAAGGTTTTTGGCGAGGCGCTTGCAATTATGGCAGGGGACAGCCTTCTTACAGAGGCCTTCAGGATCATTACCGACACCCGTTTCACGGAGAGGCTGAACCCGAAGATCATCAAGCAGATCGTCTTCGAAATAGCCAACGCAGCGGGCGCGGAAGGGATGGTAGGCGGACAGGTAATGGACATACTTTATGACGGCAAGGAAGGATCAAAAAATATCCTCCAGTACATACACATGCATAAAACCGCAACCCTCATCAGGGCATCGGTCAGGATCGGGGCCATTGCAGGCTCGGCAAAGGCAAAAGAGCTGAAAAACTTCACAAAGTACGGCGAATGCATAGGCCTGGCATTTCAGATCATGGATGACATCCTGGATAACGAGGGCGATGAGGAGATTGTCGGGAAAAGACTGAAAAAGGATGCAAACAAACAGACCTATATCACATCTGTCCAAAATAAATTTTG
>DIFC01000053.1 GCA_002418945.1 Deltaproteobacteria bacterium UBA5758
TATGGTCGCGCAAGCGCCACCAATACCAGATTATTCTCCTTGTTCCTTTCCCTGTCTTTATCTTCAATACGCACAACAGAGACCCTCGCCGGTTCAAGGCCTTTTTGGAGCTCTTCCAGAAAGATCCCGTCGGTGATAATGAAGCTTCCGGGGTGATCCCTGAAAAAGATCTTCGCGCTTTCGGCAGAATCCAGGTTCTTCAAATGCCCTGGACGGTCCAGATAAAAAACGAGGGATGAGTTCCTGACCTTGAAAAAGGCTATGCCGCCGTCGTCCACTTCCCTCAATTCCTTTGCAACAGCGGCGCAAAAGGGGCGCAACGTCCTCTTCTCTTCAGCGATAGCCATCCCAACCGTAAAGGTCCATATCTCGATACACCAGATCAGCGCAAGAAGCAGCCCCATGCCGCTCCGGAACTTCCCCTTCCAGAGCCACATAAGCGCTGCTATCCCTCCGGCAAAGGCCGCCGGGCCTACGATCAACTGCGAAATATTCACGGGCATATCACCTTGAAAATAGGAGTAGATCATTGCCGCACCGCCAAGAACAGGAATGGCGCCGGTGATTGCGGCCGCTGCCTGCATCACCCTCTTCCGCGCCAATCCGTTGTCTTCAAACCACTGCGACAGGGCCCGTCCCGTAATAAGGGCGAGCGCCGGCACAAGAGGCAGGATGTAGTAGCTTCTCCTGGAACCTGATGCGGTAAAGAACAGGAATATCGCCGCTGCAGACATAATGGCCCACCGGTACCGGGGATCATACCCCTTGCCGTGCATCTGCCATATTGCAGCGACGAGAAGAAGTGTCCAGGGGAGGAAAAAGACCAGCGTATGCTTCACATAGACATAGGGGGGTTCGATGTGGTCAAAGGGTCGTACAAACCTGAGAAAATTCTCCCTCCACATTAACAACAGGGAATCCCAGGAACCGGTCATAATTACGGGGAGAAAAAGGATAAACGCAAACAATACAGCCCCGGCACATGCCCCCAGCACGCCTTGCCGGGACAATATCCAGCGAAACTCACGCTGAATGCCCTTTCTGACCCTATCCCCAGCAAGTCCTTCTCTTTTCATTTCAGCAAGGACATTACAGGCGCAGCCACTGATCATGACTGAAAAGGCAACCGCAGGCCCGACAGGCCCCTTGCAAAAGGCAACCAGGGCGCCGGTGCAATAGAGCATGACAAGATGCCATTGGCGGCCCGCATGACCGCCGGACAGGAAGATCCACAACATGCACCATATCCCCAGGAGGTTGAGCATCTCCCCGGAGGCGGTCCTTGCCCAGTAGACGAACATGAACGACGTAAGAAGTGTCGTGCCTGCCAGAAAACCGGCAACGCTCCCGAAAAACGCCCTTCCCATCACAAAAATAAGAATGACCGCCATAATGCCCGACAGAACACCGGGCATACGTGCCGCAGCTTCAGTAACACCGCCTTTCAGGGCAAAGGGGATGATAGCCCAGTAGCTGAAAAGCGGCTTGTCGAAATAGACCTCGCCGTTGATCGTGGGAAGGAAATAATTGCCTGATCGTATCATCTCTCTGGCAACTACCGCCCAGCGCCCTTCAGATCCCCACAGCGACCGTACGGACAGGCCGGGGAACAAAAGGGCGCAACCCATGATAATAAGAATAAGCAGCATGAACCAGTCGCGGGATGTCCACGCGCCGGAGCGGTCAGATGGAAGCACGTGAAAATATAGTAGCAGGCCGGCGCAACCGTCAAGGAAAAAAACAGGTTATCTCCTGTATGGATACACTTTGCCCGGTCTGTACGCCGGGGAGATGACCCAGTGACGGCGCGAACAGAGAAGCGCTGTTGCCGGGTGGAGGGAGAATTCCCCAAAGGCATCGTTGACGTCATCGACGGCCCTCCAGAGCCGCTCCTCCCTGTCCAACCCGCCGAACAAAGACGGGTTCTCTGCACATCTCCTTATATTGAAAGCGGAAACGCCAAGAAGCCTCACCGCGTCTTTCAACCGGAAGGAATCAAGCAATGCGGTGACGGTCTCGTATATTATCCTGCCGCTTACCGTGTAGAAAGGGAGCGTGGTCCTCTTTGTGAAGGTAGTGAAATCAGGATACCGCAAGGTAAGGGAGAATCCCTTTGCTGCGACCTTTTCCTTTCTTAACCTTCTCGCCACCATCCCCGAGAGCTCAAGCAAGCGGGCCCTGATCATCCTTCTGTCTCCGATATTCTTTTCAAAGGTCATGCTGTGCCCTATCGATCCCGGCAGCCCTCCCTGGTCCTGGGTCCGGAAGGGGTCTATCCCCCGCGCCATGAAGGAGAGATAATCGCCCCGTATCCCGAACCTCCTTCGCAGCACGCTGACAGGAAAGTCCATAAGCTCCCTGCAGATCGTTATCCCGAGGGCCTTCAAGGCCTCCCCCGTCTTTTTGCCGATGCCGGGTATGCTTTCCACCGGGAGACCCTCCATGAAGCGTTCCACATCATCCTTCTCCACGGACACCAGCCCGTCGGGCTTGCCGAGCTCCCCGGCTATCTTGGCAACGAGCTTATTGGGTGCAATCCCGACAGAGCAGGTGATGCCGAATCGTTCTCCTATCTCCCTTTTTATCGCCGCGGCAATATCTGCGGGCGAAGGGAAAAGGAGGAGGGAGCCGGTAAGGTCCGCAAAGAACTCGTCGATGGAACAGATCTCAACCTCCGGAGTGTACCGTAAAAGGATCTCCCGTATTCGTACGCAGGTATCCACGTACTTGTCGTTCCTCCCTTCCACAAAGACAAGCGAAGGAAGCTTCTTTTCTGCCTCTCCCCTTGTCATTCCCGTCTTTATCCCGAACCTCTTTGCCTCGTAGGAAGATGCCACGATCACCGCTCTTTTGCCGCTCCCCACTACCGCGACAGGCCTCCCGCGAAGGTACGGCCTCGACGCCTGTTCAACAGAGGCGAAGTAGGCATCCATATCGACATACATGACAACTCTATCCATCTGTCTCCACCGCTTCAAGGAACCACATCAAGCCCTCCTGCCGGTACGAGAGCTCATAAAGATCCTTCCCGTCAGTGACCACAAATCTGTGTATCAACTCCCTGCCGTCCCTCTCCCGCCACATATAGGTGGTCTTTTTTATTTCCAGCCTTCTCCCCTTCCACAAAAACCACTTGAGCTCCATCTTCCGCCCTTCCTTCCGGAAGACAACCCCGGCCGCCACCCTTTCACCTACCCTGGTAAGCATACCCTATTATACCAAACATATGTTTGGTGTAAAGAAATATCAAGTGCAGGCCGTGGAACATCAGTGTCAGCTCTTCAAATGTCAATTATTTGATGGGGTGGGAGTTTTCCTGTTTTCTAGCCCCCCTCACCCTACCCCTCTCCCGCGAGGGGGAGAGGGGTAGTGTGGCGATGAACCTTTTTCCTCACGGGGAGAGGGGGTAGTTGCTTATGCCACCTCTCCCTGACCCTCTCCCGCGAGGGGGAGAGGGGACGGTGTTGGCCATAAGCCTCTTTCACCAGGGGAGAGGGAATACCCATCTGTCACGTCCTGATTGTGTAGCTGATGACCCTTTGCTGATATCGGTCTACTCCTTCTCCTGCGAGGGGAGAGGGGCCGCAGCTTGCTGCGGGGCAGTGCATTTTTATATTGTTTAGTGCTTCGTGCTTAGGGTTTAGATATTGTTTAAGATTTACCGGAGTTAGCCTATTCCCTGTCCGGCGTCTTTCTTTTAGACCGGACGACAAAGCTGGTCGTCATGAGGACAACGACCAGCAATAACAACCCCAGGCTGGTGTAGTCGGTTCTCAGTGAAGAGAGGTTCAATCGTGCAAAATAATCTTCCTTTACAACATGGATAAAGATGATAAAGAGCGCTGTCGCCCAGAACCTGGCAAATCGCGAGATCTCGTTCGCGGTTATCCGGTGTTTGGAAAAACCGTTGATGATCGCACGCCAGCTTTTGACGGAAAAGGCGTCGGGAAAGATCTGCGGCACTTCGAGGCTGTACTTCAGAAACTCTTCGCCGTGGATATCGGCAAGAACCCTCTCCTCTTTCCGGATCGTCGGCCCATAGGACCAATAGAAGAGAAATGGATACACAAGCAGCAGGTAGACGTTGCCGCTCAAAAGGCAGAAGGCTGAATCAATAAGATAGTTCGCCATATAGTAAGGGTGCCTGACGATGTTGTAGGTTCCGTCCTTGCAAAGGATGACGTTGCGGATCAGAACGCCTTTCGTCACGTAATGGAAAAAGCAGCCAAAGCTCAAAAGCAAAAATGAGAGGAGGAGCCTGACAACATCAAGATCATAGGCGAGGGCAGAGGCGAGGGCCACGATTATGATAATATCACGCAGGTTGCTCCTGTTCAGAAGAGGATGTTTTTTATCTTCCTTGCCCGCCGTCATGGTAATTCGACATAACTCTATTGAATTGAGTTGATTCAGTCAAGGAATTTTTCGGATATTGATTTTTGCGGCCCCCGATGGTATCCTTCCTTATCAGGCACAAAGAGGTGCCGCTTCAGGATTCCACAATATGACAAATGACAGGATGAAGGGTGAGCCATGAAAGAGTTTAAAGTGCTGGTTACGGAAAACGTCGCACCGGAGGGCCTAGAGATACTGAAAAAAGACCCTGCCGTCGGGGTAGACGTAAAGATCGGCATCAAGCAGGACGAATTGAAAAAGATCATCGGCCAATACGACGCGATCATTACAAGAAGCGGCACAAGCATTCCCGCAAGCCTCATTGAAAACCCGGGGAATCTGAAGATCATAGGCCGTGCGGGCGTAGGCGTCGACAATATCAACATCGAAGCGGCAAGCAAAAAAGGCATCATTGTGCTCAACGCACCGACGGGCAACACCCTCGCTGCAACAGAGCTTACCCTCGGGATCATGCTCGCTGCCGCCCGCAAGATCCCCCTTGCGAACGACTCGCTGAAGGCGGGCAAATGGGACAGAAAACGCTTCCTCGGCATCGAGCTGTACAACAAGACTCTGGGCATTGTGGGGCTCGGCAGGATAGGGAGCAACGTTGCCATCAGGGCAAAAAGCTTCGGCATGAAGGTAATCGCATACGACCCGTACATCAAGAAAAGCAAGGCCGATTCCCTCGGCGTAACGCTTTACGAAAGCCTGGAAGACCTTCTGAAGGAGGTTGATGTCATAACCTTCCATACCCCCCTGACGAATACCACAAAAAATATGATCACCGCAAAAGAGATCGTCCTCATGAAAGACAATGTCATCTTCGTCAACTGTGCGAGGGGTGGGATCGTAAATGAAAATGACCTCTACGACGCATTGAAATCAGGCAAGGTCTTTGCTGCCGGAGTGGACGTATTTGAAAAAGAACCTCCTGAAAGCAACAAGCTCCTGGGGCTTGAGAACGCATTTGCAACCCCGCACATAGGGGCAAATACGATGGAAGGCCAGGAGGCCGTCTCCGTCATCGTTGCCGAGCAGGTTCTCAATGCCCTCCACGGCCGTCCGTATCTCAACGCCGTTAATATCCCTTTCATGAAATCCCAGCTCCCCGAACATATGCAGCGCTACTTCAACCTGACGGAAAAGATGGGGAAGCTCGCCGCCCAGGTCGCAAAGGGGAGGCCGGAGAAGATCACCATCGTCATGGTCGGGAAAAATTTTGAAGAAGACCTCTGTGAGCGGAAATTTGATGTCCCCTTCAGCTATCAGCCTTTTACCATTGCAGGCATAAAAGGCTTCCTCGAGGTGAGCTTAAAGGAATCCGTCACCCATATCAATGCGCCGTATATTGCAAAAGACAGGAATATCGTCGTCGAGGAGTCGAAGACCGATCAGTTCGACAAGTTCAACGACCTCATAATCTTCGTCATCAAGACTGACAGGGAGGAAACGAGCATTGCCGGCACCGTATTTCCGGACAAGCTGGGAAGGATAGTCCTTCTCGACAGGTTCCACCTGGACGTTGTGCCCGAAGGAAGCTTTCTCCAATTCAGGATCTTCGACCGCCCGGGGATTATAGGCAAGGTGGCTACGATTCTCGGGAACTACCATATCAATATCGCGGGGTTCGGCCTGTCCCGTCAAAAAACCGGCGAAGAGGTCGCCTTTGTCTCTGTCGATGACCCTATCACACAAAACGCGCTCAATGAGATACTGCAAATAGACGGGATGATCGAGGCAAAGGCCATCGATCTGTGACGATCGGTACTTTCTAAAAAACATGTTTCCAAAGAAACCAAATTTTGATACACTGTAACTATGCGAAAGACAAGAGGTAAGACAACCAAGGAAAAAAGCAAAAGCAAAAATATCTTTCTCGAGATAAAAGGGAAGAATAAAGATAAAGAGCAAAAAACAAAGGGATTCACCCTTCTCTACTTTATCATTGCTTTTGTTGCCATCGTCGCCATCAACAGCTACTTCTTCAAGGCAGAGGTAAGAACTGTCCACTACAGCGAGTTCAAAGAGCTGATTACCAGGGGTAAAATAAGCGACCTTGTCATCGACACCGACACGATACAGGGCACCCTCACGCTCGATGACGGGAAAAAAATGAAATTCCTGACAAGCAGGGTTGAGGACCCGGATCTCGTAAAGGACCTTCAGAAAAATAATATTAAATTCACCGGCCAGTATGAGAACAAATTTCTGAAGGCGATCTTCGCCTGGGTGCTCCCCTTTGCAATTATTATACTCGTCTGGAACCTTCTCATGAGAAGAATGGGAGGGGCCCCGTCAAGCGTTCTCAACTTTGGTAAAAGCAGGGGCAAGATATACGGCGAAGATGAGATCAAGATAACCTTCAACGATGTGGCGGGCGTCGATGAGGCAAAGGAAGAGCTCAAGGAGATCATTGAGTATCTCGAATACCCGCAAAAATTCCTTGATATCGGCGGCAAGATACCGAAAGGCATCCTTCTCGTCGGCCCACCGGGAACGGGCAAAACCCTTCTCGCCAAAGCCGTTGCCGGTGAAGCAAAGGTCCCCTTTTTCAGCATGAGCGGCTCTGATTTCGTCGAGATGTTCGTAGGAGTCGGCGCTTCGCGCGTCAGGGATCTTTTTGCACAGGCGCAGCAAAAGGCACCCTGCATCATCTTCATCGACGAACTTGACGCCCTTGGAAAGGCACGGGGCATGAACCCTCTTTCCTCCCACGATGAGCGTGAACAAACGCTCAATCAGCTCCTTGCCGAGATGGATGGCTTCGACACCAAGACCGGCGTCATCATCGTAGGGGCGACAAACAGGCCGGAGATCCTCGACCCCGCGCTCTTGCGTCCCGGGCGGTTCGACCGGCATGTCCTCGTTGACAGGCCCGATATCAAAGGCAGGGAAGAGATACTGAAGGTGCACATACGCGGCGTAAAAATAGCGAAGACTATAGACCTCAAGGTCGTAGCCGCACGCACCCCGGGCTTCGTGGGCGCTGACCTTGCAAACCTGGTCAACGAGGCTGCGCTGCTTTCGGCGCGGAAAGGCAAGACCTCGGTGACAATGGAGGAATTCGAAGAGGCAATCGACAGGGTAGTAGCAGGGCTTGAAAAAAAGAAGAGGGTCATGAGCAAGCGCGAAAAGGAGATCGTCGCATATCACGAGACAGGCCATGCCCTGATGGCGGAACTCCTCGAAACAACAGACCCGGTTCACAAGATCTCTATCATACCCCGGGGCATTGCCGCCCTCGGTTATACCCTTCAGCTTCCCACGGAAGACAGATACCTTATGACCCGGCAGGAGCTTCTCGATCGCCTTTGCGTGCTCCTCGGAGGCAGAGTGGCGGAAGAGATAGTCTTTGAGGAGATCTCAACGGGCGCCCAAAACGATCTCGCACGTGCGACAGACATCGCGAAATCGATGGTAAAAGAATACGGGATGAGCGAAAAGCTGGGGCATATGACCTTCGAAAAAGAACGAAGGCCCCTTTTTCTGGATATCAACCCGTCCTTTGGAGGGGGGAAGGACTACAGCGAAGCAACAGCAAAGGAGATAGACGGGGAAGTAAGGAGAATCGTCGAAGAATCTTACACCAGGGTGAAGACCCTCCTTACCGAAAAAAGGGAGGCCTTGGAAAGGGTAGCCCGGACGCTGCTCGACAAAGAGTCTATTGACGGGGAAGAGCTGAGGGCAATGTTGAAGGAAAACGGTACAACAAATGAAACCGACGAATCTGGAGAAAAAACAGATTGACCTTGTGAAGGAATCGATCTGCGTGTACGAGAAATGCATGGAATGCAGAGCCCTCTTTAAGGCCGGGAAGCTCGGCTTTGCAAGTATTGAGGACTTTGTCGACGACAGGGGAAGAAGCTGTTTGTACCGGCTCAAGGAGATGTGCCACGAGCTCTTTCGAAACTCAGACGACGCTGCCGATAAAGAAAAATTATATGATATCACTGTCGGTTATATCTTCCATGAAGCGATGAAGATGAGGGAAAACCTTTACCAGCTTGAATATTATAAACCGCATCGCGATATCGCCGTCGGCGACCTCACCGACACCGAGAGAAAGATCGTCCATGATATAAGCCTTTTGACCAAAAAGGCTGAAATAAGGCTCAAGGAAGGCCTCAAGGAAACCAGGGTGCTTCTCAATGAGCTCGTCGGGCAGCTCAAGGAGCTTATCATCTCCTACCGCAGCAATTATTTGCTTCCGCGCTTCATCTTCGAGAACGAAAGATCGCTTATCAAAATATACGGCAAAAAAGGCTTCAGAGATCTCCTCAACATGCTCTATACGGACGGAAAGCCTCTCCTGTACCTCAATGCGGCCCGCAGCTACCTCGAAAGCGAGTACTATGATGTCGCACGGAAACTGTTTCAAAAGATTGCAAGGCTTGACAGCAAGAACAGGGAGGCATTATTTTTATACAAGTACTCATCGGCGTTCAATTTTTACTTTAACAACATGTATACAAGGGCCATGATGTTTACCGAGAACGCCCTGTCCATGGATATAGAAGACGCGATAAAAAGACGCTACAGAGAGGCCTTGGAGAGACTGTCGGCCGACATCAAGGGAGAGATAAAAAAGAAAGGAAGCTCAAGGAGGGGATAGCACATGCCTATATACGAATATACATGCGGCAAATGCGGTAAAGATTTTGAGATGATCGTCTTTCGAGACGATAAGCCTGAATGTCCTGCCTGTGGAGCAAAAGATCCTGTCAGAAAGATGTCGTCATTCGGATTTTCAGTCGGTTACAAATTTAAGCCGTCTTCATCAGGCACAGGCTCCTCCTGCGCAGGCTGCGGCTCCTCGAACTGCTCGAACTGCTCGTAAAATGAACTCTACGGGTTGCGGGTTAAGTGTTTTCCACGAGGTTCTATGACGCGCGCCTCGCAACGCAGAACCCGCAACAACAGCCTTGTCAAAAAGATCAAAAAGATAATTGAGAAGGAAGGTCTCATCCGGGAAGGCGACAATGTGCTACTCGGGGCGTCAGGAGGGATAGATTCAACCGCCCTGCTCCATGTGCTGCTCAATATCTCAGGGCAGATCACCTTCTCGCTGGGCCTGGCCCATGTAAACCACAGATTGCGAGGCAGTGAGTCCCAAAGGGATGAGGATTTTGTAAAGGACCTTGCCCGCAGGTTTTCTCTGCCCCTGTACACCAAAAAGGTCAATGTGAAAGAATTTGCATCCGCCTCAGGTATCTCACTGCAGCATGCAGGAAGGGAATTGCGCTACGCCTTCTTCAATGACACCGCAAAAGGACACAACTACAATAAGATAGCTATCGCGCACACCCTCGACGACCAGGTGGAGACCTTTCTCCTGAGGATTATCAAGGGGACAGGGATTCGGGGGCTCTCTTCCATCCCTGTCAGGAGAGGGTTGATCATAAGGCCATTCCTTTTTACCTACAAGTCGGAGATCGAGGAATATGCGCGGCAGAACGGGGTATCTTTTGTCGACGATTCCTCGAACGAAAAGGTCATTTACGAGAGAAATTTCCTCCGCAAGAAGATCATCCCGGTCATGGAGGAGCTGAACCCTGCTGTGAAAGAAAAGATATTTTCTCTCCTCCAGGATATAACTGCAATAAACCTCCTCTTCGACGACCGGTCAAAGGCGTTCCTCCTTAAGGAAAAAGAGGGCCTCGGCGAAGAAAGCGTCTTCGATGCAGCGGCGCTTGCAAATACTGATGAAGAGACACGATTCAGGGTATTATCCGATACGCTTGCCTCCATTGAACCGCGATTCATCCCCTTAAGGCAGCATATATTTTCTATAGAAAGGATCATAAAGGCAAAGAAGCCGAACCTGACCGTTATTCTTCCCTATGGACTGAAAGCAAAAAAGGTTTACAAATCCCTTATCTTTACGAAAAAATCTCTCCTGCCTCCCGTAACAGATCAGATCCCCCTGACGACCGGCAAGAACATCCTGAAATCTTTCAATATCGCCCTCACCGTCAGTACACAAAAAAGACCATCGGCCATGACGCTGGAAAATCACAACGTTGCCTTTTTCGACAGGCAGAAGACAGGTGACCTCTCTGTCAGAACGTTTCGCCCGGGCGACCGCTTCTTCCCGCTCGGCATGAAAAATCACGTCAAGCTGAAAGATTTTTTTATCTCACGCAAGGTGCCCCGGGAAGAGAGGAGGCTCATCCCTCTTCTCATCTCCGGCAACGATATAATCTGGATCATCGGGCACAGGATCGATGAGAGGTATAAGGTGACGGAAATGACTCGTGAAACGCTAAAGGTCACGGTTTCCCCTCTATGAACGGGCAGCAAGGCTGCCGGAATGAATAATCATGTGAATGCCGCTTCGGTTTTCCCTGCAACCGGTCGCTGGATGCTTGACAATATCGAAGCATGCGTCTATATCTATAATGAGTTGAAAGGGGGTTTTATATGACAAAAAGAAAACGGGTTGCGATACTTACAGGCGGAGGTGATGTTCCCGGCCTGAACGTTGCCATCAAGGCGGTGGTGACGCGCGCCCATGCACTCCATATAGACGTGGTAGGGATCAGGAGAGGCTGGTTGGGCCTTCTGGATATTAATCCCGATGATCCGTGCACAGCGGAAAAACTTATCATGCCTTTGACTGTGGATAATGTTCGGACCATCGACCGTTCAGGAGGAACAATACTCCATACGTCTCGCACCAACCCCGGGAGCATGAAGCCTGATGAGATACCCGATTTTGTATCAAAGGATGACCGGTTGCCGAATCCGGACGGCACCTTTGACTGCACGCCCCATGTCATGCGGGTGCTCAAATCTTTATCCATAGAGTCGATCATTCCCATCGGCGGCGACGATACGTTAAGCTATGCCTGCCGCCTCCAGAAAGAGGATGTTCAGATCATTGCCATCCCTAAAACAATGGACAATGACGTCTTCGGCACCGATTTCTGCATCGGTTTTTCCACGGCCGTTACGCGTTCTGTAGATGCCATCAACGCGCTGCGAACAACGGCCGGGTCGCACGAAAGGATCTGCGTGGTGGAGCTCTTCGGGAGAAATTCCGGAGAGACCTCGCTTTTCGCCGCCTATCTTGCCGATGTTGATCGGGCGCTTATCTCCGAAGTACCCTTTAACATGGACAAGCTTGTCGCCTTCCTTGTGGAGGACCGTTCCAAGAATCCTTCCAATTATGCGATCATGACCATCTCAGAGGGCGCCCACCCTATCGGGGGGACCGCATTGGAGACCGGAGAGCAGGACGCTTACGGACACAAAAAGCTCGGCGGGGTCGGGTTCCTTGTCGCACAAGACATCAAACGAAGGACAGGCATCAACATCATCTACCAGCAGCTTGCATATATCATGCGATCAGGCACCCCGGACTCCCTCGACCGCATGGTCGCAGTCTCTTACGGAAGTCTCGCGCTAGATCAGATCGCCATGGGGAACACGGGCCGTATGGTGGCTCTCCAGCAGGCCGTCTACACTACAGTGCCGCTGGACATGGTCATCACTGCCAAGAAGCGGGTTGACGTTTCCGCGCTGTACGATGAAAAGAACTATCGCCCCAAGGTGCGCGAGACCCTTGGCAAACCGATGTTTCTATATTAAGGGGCTCACGTCGCCCCCTCACCCTGACCCTCTCCCGCACAAAGGGGAGAGGGGACCTCAACGTTGAACATAGAACGTTGAACGGATTTTACTATCAGTTATGGGCCGATCATGAAATGGGGGTCAGCTTTTTGCTTGCCTGACCGTTTGGATTGACAACAACATATTTTGCGGCTAATATTGTATCTATGACATAAGGAGGTGAAAGATATGAAATTAAGCGCGCGCAACGTATTAAAGGGAAAGGTCAAACGTGTTACCCCCGGTGCCGTCAATACAGAGGTTGTAATTGAGATCGCCGGCGGGGCAGAGGTTGTTTCGATCATCACAAAGACATCAGCTACCGGGTTGAAACTAAAAAAAGGAAAAGATGTGTATGCGGTGATCAAAGCATCAAATGTGATAATTGCAGTAGACTGATCCCTATTCCCCGCTAAAGGGCATGGATCGAGTTTGCTTCAAAGGAGAGGAAGACCTCAGCCCCATCGAAGAGTCTCAATTCGAAGAGAGATCTTTTCGAAACAAGCGCTTTGAACGTAATCTTTCCCACTTGAACATGGGCCTCATAATAGAACCCCTGGTCAATGATGGCGGCAACAGTGCCTTTGAAAAGGTGTTTGTTGTTTGAAAGGATCTTCTCCCTTGCAATGGTGATATCGTCAGGCCTGATGGCAATGAGGCCATGATCACCCTGCGCCTGGCGGCCCATATCTATCTCAAGCATACCTCCGATGACCGCCCTTGAGCCGCTGAACTGCGCTTCAAATATATTCTTCATTCCTACAAAATCGGCAACGAACGGGGTGCCGGGCCTCTGGAAGATATCCTCCATCCTGCCTGCCTGTTCAATCCTGCCGTTGTTCATCACGGCCCCCCTGCTGCCAAGCGAAAGGGCTTCCGCGAAGTCATGGGTCACCATTAAGAAGGTAGTGTTGGTAGATCGATGGATCCTTTCCAGCCCATGACGGATATCCTCACGGAAGTTCGGATCCAAAGCAGACAGTGGCTCATCGAGTAGCAGCACGGCGGGCTTTACCATTAGCGCCCTTGCCAGCGCCACCCGCTGCAACTCCCCTCCGCTCAAATTCAGCGGGATTCGGTCTACAAGGTGCATAAGCTCCAGCTCTCCGATCAGGCCCTTGAGCCTCTTCTCCGTCTCCTCCGCGCCGAGCCTGTGAAAATGAAGGCCGTATCTGATATTCTCCATAACTGTCATATGCGGAAACAGGACATAGTCCTGATAGACGATCCCGATCCCCCGCTTCTCAGGCGGCAGCCGTGTGACATCCTTTCCTCCTATAAGGATCCTGCCGCTTCTTACCGGTACCAGACCGGCTATGGCTTCAAGAAGAACGGTCTTGCCGGCGCCGGTAGGGCCCATCAGGATAAAGAATTCACCCGCCTCTATCGAAAGATTGATCGAATGAAGGTTGAATCCGCTCAGGCGGGTCTCGAGGTTCTCTATTCTGATCATGTCTTCTTCTTTTTCGGAAGGGTCAAAAAACGCAGAACAAAGAAAAGGATGAGGCAGACCAGGACCAGCCACACAGCGACTGGCTGGGAATACTTCAGGCCGTACCCTTCAAACCGTTCATAGATAAGTACGGGGGCTATCATCGGATGATAGGCGACGACCACCACTGCCCCGAATTCGCTGATGGCGCGGGCGGCGCACATGATGATGCCGACGAGCATGCTGCGCCATGCCAGGGGAAAGGTAATACGGAAGAAGGTGCCCGGCATCGATGCCCCCAAGCTCCTTGATACCCCTTCCAGCCTGGGGGAGATGTTTTCAAACCCCTCTTTTGCGGCATGAAGGTAAAAAGGCAAACCGACAAAGATAAGCACGACGATGATCCCCGTTACGCTCCCCATGACCCTGATCCCGAGTTCTGCAAGTTCTCTCCCGATCCAGTGGTTCTTTCCTACCACGCCGAGGATCGCTATTCCCACTACAGGATGCGGTATAACTATGGGGAGATCGATGATCCCTTCGACCAGCCGCTTACCCCTAAAGTCCTTCCGTGCAAGCAGATAGGCAAGGGGTGTCCCGAGGATAAAAGAGGCCAACGCGGCCCATCCTGCGGTGTAGATGCTCAGCCAGATCGACCGCATCACCTCATTGTCATTGAGGGTTTCCTTAAGTCCTGAAAGGGAAGGAGCCGTCATCAACTCAACCAGAGGGATCACGATAAAGGCCATGACCACAAGGCCGCACCATACCATGATCCAGAAAAACGGCTCCCGCCTCGTCATCTCTTTGCTGTTAATTCTTCACTTCCACCAAACCCTGCAATTCTGTTGGGATGGACGACTTCATCTTATCTGTCGGAACCCGGCAGGGAATAAAGGGCGGCTGCCCCTGGTCTTTCAATATCTTGAGGCCTCCCTGAGGGTCAAGCATATACTTTAGAAAGGCAATGGCCGCCTCTTTGTTCGGGGCATCCTTGAGCACTGTGATCCCGTAGGTTACCGAATCTCCCTTCATGTCCATGAACGTTCCCGGTTTTTGACCTGTTACCTTCACAACCGCCTGCTGATAAAAATCATCGTATTTGTAATTTCCGAGGTTAATCTCGTCGGGAAGGATGATATATTTCAGTCCGTGCTGAACGGCCACAGAAAGGTATTCCCAGGCATAGTCCATATTGCCTGTCTGTAAAAGGGAGACCAGCTCTACCGATTTGGGCCGGACATTCTCCTTGGGACGGTTTGCGATCATCTTGTCGTAGAGGCCGGAGATCTTATAATATTTCTCTGCAAGCTGCAAGACCATGAGGGAACGGTACCCACAGGGGTCAAGGTTCGGATCGGAATGACCCCAGACCACGCCCTTCTTCTGTAAGATCTCGTACCAGTTCTTCGCGTTCACTTCCCCTGCAAATTTGCTTTTGTCCGTGTAGCAAAGGACGAGCTGATTTGTGGCAAAACGGATATTCCAGTCTGCGTTGTTGGGAATAAGCAGCTTGTCGATCACCTTGTAATCTGCAGAAGCCATTATGTCGCAGGGTTTTTTCAGGTCAGTGATCTTCCTCGCGCAGGCCTGGCTTCCCGCTGCCTCTCTCTGCAAATCCACTTTCGGATACTTAGCTTCAAAGGCCTTTTCCATTGTCTCAAAAGGAACAGAGAGGCTGCCTGCGTGGAACATGACAAGTTTCCCCTGCGGCTCTGCAAATGCCGGGGCTGCAGACAGCAAGAGTACCGTGATACACATAAGGACTATTATCTTTTTCATCTTATTCCTCCTTGCTTGTTTTTTTATTCTTTACCTATTTTGGGTTCTTAATAACCGTAGGGTAATAAATAGGCTCTCCATATTTCTTTACCCCGAAATCGGCGATGATCTTCTGCCCTTCGTTGTCAACCAAAAAATCATAAAACTTCTCCGCGAGGGTCTGGTTATACTGCAGGTGCGGATGTTTCGCGACGCTCACGAGACACATCTCGTATTCGTTGGCAGGCCCTTTCACGAGAAGCTTGAGGTTTTTTGTCTTCGCCTTGTGAAGTGCCCACGTTGAAGAGTCAAGCATATGGTATTGCCCGTTTTTATCGGCATCCAAAAGCGAGGCCAGCATAAACTTCCCGCTCACCTGATACCACGATTCGCCTTTAGGCTCGAGGCTCAGGTCCTTCCATGTCTTGATCTCCAGTATGTGCATTCCTCCTCCATCCCCTCTCGAAAGATACGGAGCTTTTGTCTGATATATCCTTTTCTGGACCTCCTTGATGTCCGTCAGGCCGGCGATCTTCGCCGGGTCGTCGGGTGGCCCGACAACAATGGTGAAGTTATGCATGAGGTCCGTCCTTTTCGCTGCGTACCCCTCTCTGACGAAACGGGCGGTAGCTTCCCTCTCATGCCCCATCGTGATATGGGTAAGTCCGTGTCTTCCAAGATCAAGACCGGGTCCTGTCGGCGTCTTGATACAACGGACAACGCCGCCGTGTTTTTGCTGGAAGGCCTTTGCAAGCTCGTCGACAAGACCCAACTCAAAGGGGCTTCCTGTGGCAATAACGATCTGTTTGTATTCCTGACAGGACCCATGGGTATAAAAACCTGCAACTGCCATAATTATAAAAATATAGGCAAGCATACAAAAAACCTTTTGATCTCTTTTGCGATGCTGCATGCGCTTCATGTCTGCCTCCCAAAAATTTTCTTAACCTTATCATAGCAATGGTCGAGATTCAAGATATATGGTTATTTTTAGTTAATATTATTGCTTAATGGAAACAAATATATTTTTAATTGTAATTCCATGCATTTCTTGTCATCGAGGAGAGCGTAAGCGACGCGGCGATCCTATTCTGTCTTTTTGTAACGTTGAACATAGAACGTTGAGCGGCGCTTCCTGTCAGATATGAGCTATGTTGTACCCCCTCACCCTGACCCTCTCCCGCTAGGGGAGAGGGGACGGTGTTGCTATGGCCTTCTCCCGCGAAGGGGAGAGGGGACGGTGTTGCTATGGCCTTCTCCCGCGAAGGGGAGAGGGGACTATAGGGAACTCCTGCTAGGGGAGAGGGGATATGGTTGCCGTCCCGCAGGGAGCGTAAGCGACGGAGTGGCCTCATTCTGTCTTTTTTAACGTTGAACGGATTTTGTTATGCGCAGTCGGCGGGGTCGCCTTTGATCTTCGCGAGGGCGTGGGGAATGGCGGCAATAACGAAGCCAAGGCATTCGACAGCGCCTTTCGGGCTTCCTGGCAGGTTAATGATCATGCTCTCGCCCCGTATGCCGCATATGCCTCTCGAGATGATGCCATGGGGGGTTATCTTGTAGCTCTCCATCCGGATCGCCTCAGCGAAACCGGGCAGATCCCTGTCGATCACCGACCGCGTAGCCTCGGGGGTGACATCCCGCTTCGTTACCCCTGTGCCGCCTGTGGTGACGACAAGATCAAACTTTTTATCATCAATAAGCCTTTTAATGGTATCTGCTATCACCGGGACCTCGTCAGGCACAATAAGGATCTCGCCTACATCGTACTCGTTTCCCAGGAACTTCTCCAGCGCAGGACCGCTTGCATCCTCACGCTCTCCCCGTGAGCCCTTATCGCTTACCGTTACGATCGCAACCTTATATTTCATCGCATCACTTCTATCTCGTCCCCGATCTTCACTTCGCCTTCTGTCAATACTTCGGCAAAGATCCCTTCTCTCGGCATCACGCAATCGCCGACCTGCCGGAAGATCGCGCACCTTGCATGACATTCCTTCCCTATCTGCGACACGCGGAGCACAACGCCTCTACCCACTTTCAGCTTCGTCCCCACGGGCAGCGTATAGAGCTCGATGCCCTCTGTGGTGAGGTTCTCGGCAAAATCCCCATAGCCCACGTCGATCCCTTTTGCCTTGATCTTTGCGATGCTGTCCGTTGAGAGAAGGCTCACCTGCCTGTGCATGAAGCCCGCGTGGGCATCGTTTTTCAGGCCTTTGTCCAGAATAAGCCTACACTTCCCTATGTTATGCTTCTTCTCGCCTTTATCATTGCTGATGTTCACCGATACTACTTTACCAGCCATAATAAAACTCCTTCATGCACCTGTCACTCCTCACGTTTCACTTTTCACTCGATCTTCTTGTATACATTCCGCTCTTGCCGCCGCTCTTTTCAAGAAGATAGAACGGACCGAGCTCAATGCCCTTGTCGACCGCCTTGCACATATCATAGATCGTAAGGGCAGCCGTCATGACGCAGTTGATCGCCTCCATCTCCACGCCGGTTTCTCCCTTTGTCTTTACCGTCGATATGATATCGATCGCGTGCTCTTTGTCATGGAATGTGTATTGAATATCAACATGAGTAAGCGCAAGAGGGTGGCAGAGAGGTACGATCTCATGGGTCCTCTTGGCGCCCATGATCCCCGCTATCTTGGCCACGGTAAATATATCGCCCTTCGGGCCGTATCCGCTTTTAATGAAATCGTATGTTGCCGCAGACATCGTTACCCTGCCGAAACCGGCTGCCTTCCGTTCCGTCTTTTTCTTTTTCGTAACATCTACCATCTGCGGTTTGCCTTTGCCGTCGATATGGCTGAGCTTCATTTATCCTCCAATGTTTCTCAGGTTCCGCTGGCACTTCCTGATCTGTCCCATCTCATGCTTGTTCGCGGGCTTGACCTTCACGACGTCTTTCACAAACCCCCTTATCTCTTCATCACTCGCATCCCTTCGCATGAGGCTCTTCACGTCATATTCCGTGTCGGAGAAAAGACAGGGGCGGATCATGCCTGTTGACGTGAGGCGTATCCTGTTGCACTCGGAACAGATATGAGATGAGACGGGGCTGATTAGGCCTATTCTGCCTTCGCTGCCTTTGATCCCGTATACCTTTGCCGGCCCTCTCGTGGTGTTCAATAACGGCATGAGGGGGTATACGGCATTTATCCGATCTTCGATCTCCTTAGACGGCACGATCTTCGAGTTGTCCCACAGCGATGATTCTCCGAAGGGCATGAACTCTATGAAGCGCACTTCAAGCCCCCATTTCTGCGCGAGCCTCGCGAAATCGAGGATCTCGTCGTCATTGAAGCCTCTGATAACGACGGTGTTGATCTTGATAGGGCGAATCCCTGCATAGATCGCCTTTTCAATGCTCATGAGTACCTCGTCGTAGGCGTCGACACGGGTGATCTCTGCAAACCGTTCACGCTTCAGTGAATCAAGACTGATATTTACCCTTTTCAACCCTGCTTCCTTCAGCTCAAGTATCTTCCTGCCGAGCAATATCCCGTTCGTCGTGAGGCTCACATCGCTGATCCCTTTCATGGAGGAGATCTCTTGCAAGAGGAACGATATCCCCTTCCGCGTAAGGGGTTCCCCGCCGGTAAGGCGCACCTTTGTAACGCCCAGTTCAGAACATATCCTTACAAACCGTATGATCTCTTCGTACCGGAGCACTTCGTCGTGGGAGGTGAACGGAAAATCTCCGTCCACGCAATACTTGCAGCGCAGGTTGCACCTGTCGGTGACGGAGATCCTGACGTAATCAATAACGCGGTTATATTGATCAATCAACATTTCAAAATCCTTTATTCAGCAATTAGCTATCAGCAAACAGCTATCAGCTTTTTTTCTTCCTTGCACCTCGTTCCCTGAAATGCATTTTGCGAGCATCCGGCATCAAGTATCTGGTTCACCATCGGCATAATTGTTTGTGCTGACGGCTGAAGGCTGATTGCTGGCAGCTTGTTGCTATAGTTTACCATATTTTACCGTTCCTGTAAGCTCAGTGTTGTATCCGCCGATCTCTCCCAGCCTCTTTTTGAACAGATCAGACCGGATAATGGCCATGAGCCTGGCAAAACGCCGGTCTTTTGCAAGCTCGTCGGTCACGATAAGGTCGTACTCTTCTTCTGCCAGGGGGATAAAGTCAAGAGAGAAGATCTTTGCGACGGCATAGATGGCCGCGCCTGCATCCGCTACCGCTTCCCTCACCGCGATTCCGACAGCGGTATGGGAAGACTCTTCTCTCTCATAGCCGCGTATCGACTCCCTGCCGATGCCTTTTTCTTTTAATAAAAGATCAATGAGTATCCTCGTCCCGGAGCCGAACTGCCTGTTGATGAATTTGATATCTTCCCTTCCCAGGTCCTCTACCCCTTGTATCTTTTTCGGATTGCCCTTCCGGACGACAAGCCCCTGCTGTCTCTTCGCTATGTGCACCAGGGCTACATTCCTACCGGAGAGGTATTTCTTGATAACCGGTATATTATAGACATTTTCCCGATCGTCAAGGATGTGCGTGGTGCAAAGATCCGCCACGCCCTTCTTCACCGCGAGGATGCCGCTTAAGCTCCCTGTGTGGGTCGACAGAAGATCTGCTTCCGGATGCGCCTTCTTTAAGAGATCTCTCATGATGTCGAGAGAGAGGTCGTGGCTACCGACGATGTGGATCCTGTTCTCGATGTCTCCTTCATCCTTCAGCAGTTGACATTGTACCTCCTCATCCTCGTCGTACCCTTCGATGTTCTCCGGTATCC
>DIFC01000017.1 GCA_002418945.1 Deltaproteobacteria bacterium UBA5758
CTGAAGGCAGATCGATCTTGTTGATGACAGGGATGATGACAAGGTCATGCTCCATCGCAGCATAAAGGTTCGCAAGGGTCTGGGCCTCGACGCCCTGCGACGCGTCAACAAGGAGGAGCACCCCTTCGCAGGAGGCAAGCGCCCTCGATACCTCATAGGAGAAATCCACGTGCCCCGGGGTATCGATGAGGTTCAGTTCGAATTCCCGTCCTTCGCTGTCCATATAGGGCAGGTCGATGGTCTGGCTCTTGATCGTGATCCCCCGCTCCCTTTCGATGTCCATCGTGTCAAGGATTTGGTCGCGGAACTGCCGCTCGTCAACGAGGTTTGTGTATTGGATAAGGCGGTCGGCAAGCGTCGACTTTCCATGGTCTATATGTGCTATGATGCTGAAATTCCTTATGTATTTCATAGATTGTTGATGGTATCCTTTCTGACTTCCGCCTTACAACTTACGGATCTTCTCTGTCTGCTATGGACCCGGTTCTCAGGTTCGTCTGGTCTATTTGGTCTTAACCTCGAACCTCGAACGGGTTTTTCCGTGAGCCGTGAGCTATGAACTATGAGCCGCCTTACCGCTTCTTCACCATCTCTATGTCCACTTCGCCACCGAATTCTGCCGCGAGGTCATTCTGAAGTTTATCAAAATCATCCTGCTTTTCCAGCTCTATGACAAGCTCCCTGTCGTCGAGGACCTTCAGCTTACCATATCTCTTTACCACATCGGCAACTTTAACCGGGTCGGTCGTCACCCATCCCTTCATCCGCTTGACAAGCTCTTCGCCGCTGAATGCCCGCTCAATGGTTAGATCGACGCTTCTCTTCTTTGCCTCCCACCCGACGAGCGCCGGCTGCGCTACCATTGGCGTCACCGGGTCGTGCATTGCAGCGCACCTGAACCACAACTTCGCCCTTATCATCCCTTTCACTCCTTCTACTATATTTTATACTTACATTAATGGTTTACCGCACCAAAGTCAAGGGTGGATCATCGTTTCGCTCATGGCTCATAGCTGACAGGTCGTGGCAGCAAAACAGAAAAATCCTTCTAATGTTCTTCATGCTCTTGCCCTTCCCGGTCTTGTCGAATTTCAGGGACGGCTGCTGCCGTATAAATCTTACAAAAACTCCTTCAGTGCGCTCATGGTCTTGTGAAGCGTTTCCTCTGTGTTGAGACGCAACACCCTGCAGTACGGAAGCTCTGCAGGTTCTTCCTGGTCCTCTATCTGCCTCCGGAGTGTGCCTACGTGCGCGTCCGATATGTCGGCATTCTCCGCCATCCTCTTGCTGATCCTCTCCCGCAGAACCTCCTCACAGGCAAAACAATGGATAAAAAAGGGATTAAGGCCCCTTTCTATGCATCTCTGGTAAAAGGCCAGCCTCTGGGCGGACTTGAGGTACGTCGCGTCAACGACCACCCGCTTTCCCTCTAAGGCGTTTTTCACCGCCTCTTCCAGGAGAAGGGAGTATATTCTTTCGGTCTGTTCCTCCGTATATATGCCTGTCCCGTATCCGCCGTATGCATGCTCCCCTTCACTCATGCCCGACAGCCTTTTCCGTATCGCGTCAGACCTGAGTATGATCCAGTCCGGTGAGAATTCTTTCGCGATGGTTGACTTTCCTGAACCTGAAAGGCCCATGATCACCACCGGGTTGAATGTCTCTTGTGAATGGTTGAGGTAGTATCCTGCGAGGTTGAAGTAATCCCTCACCGTCTTCATACCCCGTTCTCTCGCGCCTTCATCATTTACCCCCTGTGCCCGGAATCCTTCTACCTTTCCCCTGACGACCGACCTGTATACCTTATAGAATCTCAGGAGCTCTTTATGGAGATCCTCTCTCCGGTGCACGGAGTATGCCTTGAAAAGCCTTGCGGAAAGATCAAACCGCCCCCGGTACTCCAGGTCCATGAACAAAAAGGCGATGTCCTCGAGGACATCGATGATCCTGAATGCTTCGTTGAACTCAATGCAGTCGAAGATGACCGGGGGTCGCGTCAGACATATGTGCTGGGAATGGAGGTCCCCGTGACCCTCCCTTATGTTGCCGCCCCTTCTTCTTTCCTGAAAGGTACGCGTATGTTCATCGATGAAGCTCATCGTGTAGTCTACGAGCTGTTCATAGAACCTTTTCTCGAACGTGATCCCGCAAAAGGGCCTTATCTGTTCAAAGTTCTCCCTTACAGCGTTCATTATGGTCCCGATGCCGCCGTATCTTTTCCCCCTGTAGACCGATGCCCCGTTGTGAAAAAAGGCGATGGCCCTCCCTATCTCCTCAAGCTCGCCGTACAAAGGCCTTCCCTCCTCGATAAGGCTATAAAGGATGAGCTCATGGGGGATCTTTTTCATCTTCACCGCATGCTCAGCGATGCGGCCCCCTTTTTCCCTGCGAAAAGAGTATGCATCGCCCTTTTTATAGATCGGGATCACGCCGAGGTAGATTCCCTGCGCAAGACGGGAATTGAGGGCGACCTCTTTGTGGCAGTAGAAACGCCGCTTCCTCAGTGACGAGAAGTCGAGGAACCCGAAATCCACCGGCTTTTTCACCTTGTAGACAAGATCGTCGCAGAGGAAGACGTGGGATATATGGGTCTCCACATGGCTGACGTGTGACGTCTGTTCCGGGTAATGCCCCGGATCCAGTAAAAAACGAAGGAGGCCCTCCTCCAGACAATTAGCCCGACAATCCACGGGGAAGTATACTAAAGAATGAAGTAAAAAGAAAGGCGCGGCCTCTCGATAGCCTTGATTGTGGTCCCGTTAGACGACCACCGAAGATAAGATTCAGCGCTTGTAAAAAATCTGCTTTCAGTATAACCTTTCTATGAAGGCTACACTGAGGGAGCGGAGTCAATGTCCGGCGTTCGAAGACAATATCTGTTTTTTGTTGCGCTCTTTGCATATTCGCTCTCCCTTGTTTCCCTTCCTTCGCCCCTTTGCTCCCAAGATATTCAACCCCCTTCGCCTCCTTTATACGGCAGTGAACATAGCGGAGGCCAGCAAGAAGACGATATGGCGCGCTTCTTCTCCCAATTCAACGGCTGCGCCTGGTACAAAACACCGAATGACCCTTACCGTGACGTATACCTTGAGCTAAGGAACGGGGCCTTGACCGTTTACGAATACCTTAAAAGCGAACTTTATTGCTCTTTCACTCTCAGAAACTGTTTTGTCCAGGAGGAGCTCTGGCGGATGAAGGTGGCGGGATACGATACCGTACTGCCCGACCGGCCGGGAAATGTCTACCGAATAGTCCTGGACAAAAACGGTGAAACGATCACGCTTCATGGTGTGGACAATGCCGGCAGGGATTACGTGATGGGCATATTTGTCAGATACTTTTGTTCAGCCATCAGATAATTCGCCCTCTCCCTTGACCCTGTATAGCCTCGGCAACGTATTACGGCAGCAAGAGAACAGAAGGTAGCTTCATATGCAAATAAACGATGACCGAAGACATCCCCGCATGAAGGGGTGGCCGATAACGGCGAAGCTGACCGTCATCCTCTTGTTGGTCTCCCTTGTTCCCATGACGTTCATTGCATACTACACCTTGCGGGAAAGCCTGAAGACCATCAGCGCATCAGAGCAGAACAACCTGCGCCTCCTCGCTGCCAGCATCGCAGGCCACCTCGACCAGCTCATCAAGGACAACCACCAGATAATCAACATTATCGCAACCGATCATGACGTCCTCGCCTTTCTGACCACGACCGGGAGTAAGCGGAGGGAGTACCATCAAAAGGCAACCGGCGCGCTGCTCCGCGTCAAGGCGGCATCCCCCGACATTGCCAGCGCCTACCTGATGAGCATCGACGGGATAATGGTGGCTGCCACGTACCCCGAGATCGTCGGAAAAGACATAAGCTTCCGGTCCTATTATATCCACGGCATACGCGGCGAGAAGTACGTTTCGGATATATTGATAGGCTCTGTTTCCGGGGAATCCGGGGTCTATTTTTCCGGACCTGTATGCGGAAAAGACAAAAAGATAATCGGCGTCGCTGTCATCAAGATGAATGCACAGGCGGTGCATACCATACTTGACCAGGTCAACCTCTCGAAAACACCGGTCCGTGCATTTCTCCTTGACAAGAACGGAATCATAATATCCCATCCGGATCGCGCATTGCTATACCACAGCCTAACCCCTCTTTCCCGGAATGAGATTGAAGAGATCCAGCGTCACAGCAGGTTCCCCGTGAAAACCATAGAAAGCCTAGACCGCCCGGACGTGGCCGGAGCCATGCTGAAAGATACCTCGCCGGGATACATGGAGTATCGATTTCCGAAAACAAATGCCCATCATGTCCTCGGGTATGCGCGCATGGCCTTGCACTCCTGGACAGTGGGGATCACAGAGCCGGAAGCCTTTTTTGCGAAGCCCCTTAACATCCTCTTTTACAAGTGCCTCGGAAGCGTTGCCGCAGCAGGCATACTGATAGCGTTGCTTGCCCTTGTCCTGGGGAGGGCCATGATCCGTCCGATCAGGTCCCTTACGAACGCCACAAGGATGTTGAGCGGCGGTCAAGAGGACGGATCCCTGCTGAACGACACGGTCACGTCAGAGCTTACCAGTATATCGGCAGCGCGCGGCGACGAGATCGGCGAGCTGGCGCACACCTTCAGCGAGATGATCGGCAGGCTCCAGGAATACATTGCCGACCTGAAAACGGCCACGGCGGCCAACGAAAGGATGACAAGCAAGCTGGAGATGGCGGAAGCGATCCAGACAAGCATGAAAAAGGTCATCGGCGAGCTGATGGACAACAGGCCGGCGGATTACTCTTTCGACTGGCTCACGCAGCACATGGAGAAAGTAAGCTGCAGGCAGGGCGAATACCTCTTCCATAAAGGCGATAAGGCCGACAGGATGTTCTACATCGATAAGGGCAGCGTAAGATTGGAGGAGTTGAACCATGTCGTCGGGAAGGGCAGCCTTATCGGCGAGATGGGGATCATCACCCCTGCCAAGGAAAGGACCGTGTCGGTCGCGTGCGAAGAGGACGTTGAGCTTTTCAGCCTGGATGAAAACAAAGCAAAGGCCTTATTCTACAGGGACCCTTCGATCATATTCCACCTCGTCCATATCAGCATAATGCGGTCCCTAGAAAATCTGAAGGCTGCCGTCGCAGAAAAAGAAAGGATAGAGACAGACCTGAGGATAGCCCGCGATATCCAGGCCGGCGTGCTGCCGCGGTCATTTCCCGCATTCCCCGACAGGAAAGATTTCGATATATTTGCCCTCATGGAGCCGGCCAGGGAGGTTGGGGGCGATTTCTATGATTTTTTCCTGATCGACGAGAAAAGGCTGTGCTTCGTCATCGGCGATGTCTCAGGAAAAGGGATCCCCGCAGCGCTCTTTATGATGGTCACCCAGATCCTGCTCAAAACCCTGGCAATGAGCGGCCTTCCTCCCGATGAGGTCCTCTTCAGGGCGAACAACATGATCGCTTCCGAGAACGAGCAGGGAATGTTCGTTACGATCCTCTGCGCCATGCTGAATACGGAAACAGGCGGTGTGGAGATAGCGAATGCAGGCCACAATCCCCCGCTTATCCATAGGGGCGATGGTGAGGGATTCGAATTTATGCCCTTGCCCGAGGGCATCGTTCTTGGCCCTATCGAGGGCGCACGGTTCTCTTCTCTCAAGGTAACCCTTGAACCAGGCAATCTCATCTTCTTCTATACCGATGGGGTCACCGAGGCCATGAACCCAGGTTCGGAGTTCTTCTCTGAAGAGAGGCTCAGAACAACGCTTTCATCCCTCAGGGGCGCAGAGATCGCAGAGCTAGTATCCGGCGTAAGGGATGCGGTAAAGTGCTACGCCGGGGAGGCTCCCCAGTCAGACGACATCACGATGCTGGCGCTGCAATACAAAGGCACGGCCGTCGGCGGGTAAACGAATCAGGGACGAATCAGGAATCAGGGACGTTGGTAACTTCTGTAACTTACTCATAATCAGGAATCAGGGACGTTGGTAACTTCTGTAACTTACTCATAATCCACTCCTATCTCTAATGCCTCAAAGTGTGAGATGCCGGCCTGAGGGGTTATTTCGTGAACTGGCTGTATACCCGTTGGCAGTAAGTTAGTTACCAACGTCCCTGAAGGCGTAAGTTAGTTACCAAAGTTACCAACGTCCTTGAAGGCCCCTGAAGGCCTCCGGTTGTCAGGTTGAACATCCTTTCTGCTGCTGATACAAAAATCAGCGGCGCCCGCAAGGCTTCTGCCAGCGGATTGACTCGTTGTGTAATTATTCTCTGTTTTGACCGCTTCGCCGATATATTTCCCTTCTATGGCCGACTTTCACAACCCATACCGTAAGTTCCTTGTCCTGGATAGAATAAACAATCCTGTAGTGACCTTGACGAACACGGTATCTTTCTTGTCCGGTAAGTTTTTCATGCCCCGGTGGTCTCGGGTCTTTAGAAAGTGTCTCTATACGACGAATGATCTTCTGGAGATTTTTCTTTGGTATGGCATTGAAATCTTTTTCAACAGATTTTTTGAAATAGACCTTATATTCGGCCATTTTTCTTCAGTCTTTTGACCATTTCGTCATAGCTGATCAACGGCTCGCCGGCTCTTTCTTCGAATGCGCTGATGTCTTCCGCATCCTCTGCGAGGGATTCTTTTACGGCATCATTTACAAGATCTGAAACGGACCGAGACGTTTCGACGGCTTTTAGTCTTAATGCCTTATGAAGATCGGGATCCAAATACACTGTTGCTCTTCGTGCTGCCGTTGCCATAATACCACCACCTCCATAGTTGCTATGTAACTATAGCACCATAGTTACATAACGTCAACTGGTTAATCTTTCATGGTGGGTGAACGACAAAAACAGTGGAGTCAGTAAGGCTTCTGTCGGCGGATTGACTCGCTGGGTAATGATTCTCTGTTTTCACCTCACCGCCATCCAATCCTGCGGGATTGTCAAAAAGTGCAGTGTTTGGTCCTAAACGGACCTTTTGCGCCCATAATAAGTTATTTAATTTTTTAAGAACGTCCCCTTCCCTCGTATGTCGAAAATATTGGCAAAAACAACTTAATCTATGGTATAGAAATGTGGCGCTATCATGTATTTTCAGGACCTCATACTGGCATTGCAGAAGTTCTGGGCAGAGAAAGGGTGCATCGTGCAGCAGCCTTACGACATGGAGGTCGGGGCCGGCACGTTCCATCCCGCCACGTTTCTCCGGTCCCTCGGCCCCGAGCCCTGGAACACTGCCTACGTCCAGCCGTCTAGGCGGCCTGCGGACGGTCGCTACGGCGAGAACCCCAACAGGCTCCAGCACTATTACCAGTTCCAGGTCATCATGAAGCCGTCCCCCAAGGACATCCAGAACATCTACATCGACAGCCTGAAGGGCTTCGGCATTGATACATCGTACCATGACATCAGGTTCGTTGAGGACGACTGGGAGTCCCCCACGCTCGGCGCCTGGGGCCTCGGATGGGAGGTCTGGCTCGACGGCANNCAGTTCACCTATTTCCAGCAGGTCGGCGGCATCAACCTCTCGCCCATCACCGTTGAGATCACTTACGGCATCGAGAGGATCGCTATGTACCTTCAGGACGTGGACAACGTATACCATGTAAAGTGGAACAAGGACATCCTCTATGGCGACGTATTTCTCGACCCTGAGAGGGAATTCTCGATCTACAACTTCGAAGAGTCTGACCCCGCCATGCTGAGGGGGCTCTTCGACACCTTCGAGCGCGAAGGGGAAAAGCTTTTAAAGGGGCGTGGGCTTATCTACCCGTCATACGATTACTGCCTGAAATGCTCGCACATCTTCAACCTCCTCGACGCCCGCGGCGCCATCAGCGTCACGGAGCGGGCAAACTATATAGCGAGGGTGAGAAACCTCGCGAAGATGAGCGCGGAGCTATATATACAGAAGCGCGAGGAGCTCGGTTACCCACTCTTAAGAAAGTGAAACGTGAAAAGTGAAACGTGAAAAGTTAGACAAACCAACGATAACACATCATACAATTTCCAAGCACCAGCGCTCCTCACTCCGGCGACATGTGAGCAGATACGCCTTCTCCGAGCTCCGAACTCCGAACTCCGAACTTGCACCGCGAGGTGCAATATGAAGACATTACTGTTTGAGATCGGCACAGAAGAGATACCGGCGCGGTTCACCGAACCGGAGAAGGAGGGACTCCTCAGGCTGCTCAGGGACGGCCTTGCGTCCGTCAGGTTGTCCTTCGGCGACATCAACATCCAGACAACGCCGCGTCGTATCGCCGCCATAGTAGAGAATGTGGCTGAAAAACAGGAGGAGATCACTACGATAAAATTCGGCCCGCCATTGAACAGGGCATATGACGGATCGGGTAGCCCTACGAAGGCGGCTATCGGCTTCGCAAAGTCTCAGGGCGTCCCTGTAGAGGACCTGAAAAAGGGTGTCAAGGACGGGGTCGAGTTCATCACCGTCGAAAAGCTGGAGACAGGGAGGCAGGCCATCGAGATACTCCCGGACCTCCTCCAGGACATCATCGCAAAGATCCCCTTTCAGAAGAAGATGCGCTGGGGCGCGGAGAGCTTTGAATTTGCCAGGCCCATCCAGTGGCTCCTGGTGCTTTTCGGAGACAGGTCTTTACCGCTCTCTATCGCGGACGTGAGGAGCGGGACCGTCACCTACGGCCACAGGTTCCTGTCAAACGGACCTATTGAGATCAAAGGCCCGTCAGAGTATTTTGATAAGCTGAAGGCCGGCTATATCATCGTCAACGAAGCAGAGAGGATGAAGACGATCCTCGAAGGCATCGACAGGATCGAAAAAGAGACAAACGGCAGGGCGATCCGCGACGAAGAACTGATCAAGGAGATCCTCTATATCACCGAATATCCTTATCCGCTCCGGGGCGCCTTCGATGAAACATTCCTCACCATCCCGAAGGAAGTGCTGGTGAATGTCATGAAGAGCCACCAGCGCTATATCCCTATTGAACAGAAAGACGGCAGGCTCATGCCCTATTTCATATTTTTCGCCAACACGGTCCCCAAAGAGGATGCGAACGTCGTCAGGGGCAACGAAAAGGTGCTGCGGGCGCGGCTCGCCGACGCGCAGTTCTTCTTCGAGGAAGATAAGAAGGTGAGCCTCCTCGATAGATATGAGCGCCTCTCCTCCATCGTGTTCCATGTGAAGCTGGGGACGCTGAAGGAAAAGACCGAAAGGGTCATGGCTATTGCGCGCTATATCAGCGCATCGTTGAACGCCGGGAGCACAGACAAGATCGAGCAGGCCGCCAGGATCATGAAGGCAGACCTCCTTACCCATATGGTCGGGGAATTCCCTGAACTTCAGGGCACCATGGGCAGGATCTACGCCGCCATCCAGGGAGAGGATGAAGACGTGGCGCAGGCGATCGAGGAACACTACCTCCCGACAGGAGGGAACGGAGGCCTTCCCGCAACGATACCCGGCGCGATCGTCGGCATCGCCGACAAGATCGACTCACTGACATCCTTTTTCTCCGTGGGTATAACTCCGACGGGCAACCTTGACCCCTTCGCGCTTCGAAGGCAGTCGCTCGGCGTCATCAAGATCGCCATCGACAAGGGATTCCACATCCCTCTCGAAGACCTCATCAGGACCGCCTACGAAAGCGGAAAGGATATCGGCAAGAGGCTTCCCTTCGAAGAGATGAAGGCATCGCTCCTTGACTTTGTTGCCACGCGCTTTAAGTTCGCGATGATCGACGAGAACCACAACCAGGACTTTGTGGAGAGCATCCTTCCTTTTGTGGCGCAGGACGTCTATGACGGGTACCTCCGCCTCTTTGCCCTTGAGAACCAAAAATCCATGGCGGACTTTGAAAGGCTCATGGTTGGATTCAGGCGCGTCTACAACATCACCAAACAGCTCAACGGTGAGATGAAGGTCGATCCTCATCTCTTCAACCTCCAGGAGGAGGAAGAGCTTCTTAGCCTCTACGAAACAAAGAAGGATGCCTTCTTTACCCTCATGAACGACAGACAATATGACGGCTCTCTTTCCTTGCTGGTAAGCTTCAAGGAGACCATCGACAATTTTTTTGACAAGGTCTTCGTCATGGACAAGGATGAGTCTGTCAAGGATAACCGGCTGGCGCTCCTTAAAAAGATAAAAGATATGTTCTTAACATTTGCAGATTTTTCCAAAATCCGGATTGAAGGAGGAGGGTAAGATGGGAAAAACAAAATATGTGTACTTCTTTGGCGGCAAGAAGGCGGAAGGCAGCGCCGGGTTAAAGAACCTGCTCGGCGGCAAGGGCTCAGGGCTTGCGGATATGGTCAACCTCGGCATCCCTGTCCCACCGGGCTTTACCATCACGACAGAGGTATGCACGCTTTTCTATGAGAACGGGAAGAAATACCCGGCAGGCCTGAAAGAAGAGGTCATAGAGAACGTTAAAAAGGTTGAGGTAATCATGGGCGCGAAGTTCGGCGACCCCGCCAACCCCCTTCTCTTCTCGGTACGCTCCGGCGCGCGGGTAAGCATGCCGGGCATGATGGATACGGTACTCAACCTCGGTCTCAACGAAAAGACCGTTGAAGGCCTCGCGAAGCTGACCAGGAACGAGCGCTTTGCATACGACTGCTACCGCCGCTTCGTCCAGATGTACGGGGATGTCGTGCTCGGGCTGAAGCCGGTAAGCAAGGAAGAGCAGGATCCCTTTGAGGTGATCATCGAGGAAAAGAAGAAAGAAAGAAAGATAAAATACGACACGGAGCTCACCGTCGATGACCTTAAAGACCTCATTAAACGTTTTAAGGCAGCGATCAGAAAGAGGCTCGGCGCCACATTTCCCGAAGACCCCTACGAACAGTTGTGGGGCTCAATCGGCGCTGTCTTCCAGTCGTGGAACAACGACAGGGCCATCGCGTACCGCGAACTGAACAATATCCCCGGCGACTGGGGCACGGCGGTCAATGTTCAGTGCATGGTATTCGGGAACATGGGCGAGGACTGCGGAACCGGCGTTGCCTTCACGAGGAATCCCGCAACAGGTGAAAATGCGTTTTACGGGGAATACCTCCTCAACGCCCAGGGCGAGGATGTCGTGGCAGGGATCAGGACGCCGCTGCCCATCAATAAAAAACAAAAAACAGACAAATCAGTCAGGTCCCTTGAAGAGGTCTGGCCCAATATCTACGACGAGATCATCAGGATCAGGGGGACCCTGGAAAAGAATTACAGGGACATGCAGGACGTAGAATTTACCATACAGAATAAGAAGCTCTGGATGCTCCAGACAAGGAACGGAAAGAGGACGGCATTCGCTGCCTTCAAGATCGCCGTGGATATGGTGAAGGAGGGCCTCATCAGCAAAGAGGACGCCCTCATGAGGATAGAGCCGGAGCAGCTCAACCAGCTCCTGCGCCCCATCTTCGACCCGAAGGAAAAAGACAAATCGATCAAGGCGGGCAACCTTGTGGCAAAAGGCCTCAACGCAGGCCCCGGCGCCGCGACAGGTAAGGTAGTCTACAACGCTGAGGATGCGGAGAGCTGGGCAGGCCGAGGCGAAAAGGTGATCCTTGTAAGGATAGAGACATCGCCGGAGGATATCCGCGGGATGAACGCCGCACAGGGCATCCTTACATCAAGGGGCGGCATGACAAGCCATGCGGCGCTTGTGGCCCGGCAGATGGGAAAGGTCTGCGTAGCGGGATGCGGCGACCTCGACATCGACTACAAGAAGAAGACGATCAAGGTGAAGGGCAAGACGATCAAGGAAGGAGGGTTTATCTCCATCGACGGGACCACCGGAGAGGTATTCGTAGGGGAGATGAAGACGATACCCTCGGAGATCCTGAGGGTCCTCATCGACAAGACGCTGAAGCCGGAAAAGTCGGAGATCTACAAGGACTTTGCCCTTCTCATGAAGTGGGCGGACGAGTTCAGGAGGCTCGGGATCAGGACAAACGCCGACCAGCCTGACCAGGCTGCCGTTGCCGTTGGCTTCGGGGCAGAGGGGATAGGGCTTTGCAGGACCGAGCACATGTTCTTTGAAGGCAACAGGATCGACGCTGTCCGCGAGATGATCGTTGCCGATGACCTGCCCGGGAGGGTAAAGGCGCTGAAGAAGCTCCTCCCTATGCAGAAAAAGGACTTCACCGGCATCTTCAAGGTAATGCGCGGGCTTCCCGTCACCATCCGCACCCTTGACCCGCCTTTGCATGAGTTCCTCCCCCATACAGAAAAGGAGATGAAGGACCTGGCAAAGAAGACGGGCATCCCCTTTGAAAAGGTCATCGCCAAGGTGCAGAGCCTCCATGAGGCAAACCCGATGCTGGGCCACAGGGGCTGCAGGCTCGGGATCGTCTATCCTGAGATCACGGAGATGCAGGCGCGGGCCATCTTTGAAGCTGCCTGCGAGGTCAAGAAGAAGGGCATTGATGTAAAGCCCGAGGTCATGATACCGCTCGTCGGCACCGTCGCCGAGCTTGCCCTCCAGAAGGCGGTTGTGGAAAAGGCGGCAAAAGAGGTCCTTGCAAAATACAAGGTATCCATCGACTACAAGATCGGGACGATGATAGAGATACCGAGGGCAGCCATCACTGCCGACGGGATAGCGCAGGAGGCCGAGTTCTTCTCTTTCGGGACGAACGACCTTACCCAGACGGCCCTCGGCATGAGCCGTGACGACGCGGGGAAGTTCCTCCGCTACTATGTCGAACACGAGATATATCCCTATGACCCGTTCCAGAGGATCGATGAAGGCGGCGTGGGCAAGCTGATGCAGATAGGCGTGGAGCTCGGAAGAAAGACGAGGAAGAACCTCAAGATAGGCATCTGCGGTGAACACGGCGGCGAGCCGAATTCCGTCGAGTTTTGCCACAAGATAGGGCTCGATTACGTCAGCTGCTCGCCGTACAGGGTGACCGTCGCGAAACTCGCTGCGGCAAGGGCGGCGGTAAAGGACAGGAGAGCGAAGAAGGCCAAATAGATTAAAATGAGAGGATAGCCCGACGTTGCGCTCTATCATGACCTATCGGGGAGCCTCTTAGCATCTTTCTCTCTTTATGGAAAAATATTGAGAGAGGTGCTACAATGCTCTCATGGAAATAAAGGGCAAAAAGGTCTTGCTCCACATCTGCTGCGCACCGTGCAGCATATATACATTAAAAGAATTGAGGAATGAAGGCGCGGAGGTATCAGGGTTTTTCTACAACCCCAATATCCACCCCTATACAGAATTCCTTAAGAGGGTCGAAACGCTCGATAATTACGCTAAGATAGCGCTCATGCCGCTTTTCGTCGATACATCCTACGATCTTGAAACATTTCTCCGGGGCGCCCTTGAATACGGCAAAGACCGGTGCCTCTTCTGCTACAGGATGAGGCTTGAGAAGACCTTTCTGAAAGGCGCCGAAACAGGCGCCGATGCCGTTACGACAACGCTTCTTTACAGCAAGCACCAGAGGCATGACGATATTAAGACTGCCGGAGAGAAGCTGGCACAGGCATACGGCATACCCTTCCTTTACAGGGATTTCCGGGAAGGCTGGAAAAAAGGCATAGAGGAGTCAAAGAGGATCAACATGTACAGGCAACAGTACTGCGGCTGCATCTTCAGCGAAAAGGAGCGTTATGGAGGCGGATAATGCCCGCGATGGGTAAGGCATTCATCATTCTCGGCGTCCTCTTTATAATAATGGGACTTGCCTTTATGTTCGGCGACAGGATCCCCTTCCTCGGAAAGCTGCCAGGTGATGTCTATATCAAAAGGGAGCGGTTCAGTTTCTACTTCCCACTCACAACAAGCATCCTTATCAGCATCGTCCTGACGATCCTTTTCTCAATCTTCAGGAAATAACGGTAACCGCCATGGGACCAGAAAAGCCAAGGGCAGTTGTCCTGCTGAGCGGCGGGCTTGATTCCACAACAACCCTTGCCATTGCCCGGCAGCAGGGATATGAGGTATACGCCATCACGTTCAGCTACGGCCAGCGCCACGAGACAGAGGTCGCAGCCGCCGAACAGGTTGCCATGTTCTTCAGCGTTGCCCGGCATATTACTATAGATATAGACCTCCGGCGCTTCGGGGGCTCTGCGCTGACAGGCAACATCCCTGTTCCAAAGGGTCGCAGAAGCGATGAGATCTCCCACGACATACCAACGACATATGTCCCTGCGCGAAACACCATCTTCCTTTCTCTCGCGCTCGCCTGGGCGGAGACGCTGGGCGCCGGCGACATCTTTATCGGCGTTAACGCCCTCGATTACAGCGGCTACCCCGACTGCAGGCCGGAATACATCGAGGCCTTCGAGAAGATGGCGAACATCGCCACGAAGGCCGGTGTTGACGGCGCGCATTTCACCATCCACGCGCCGCTGATCAACATGACCAAGGCGCAAATTATCAGGAAAGGCATGGAGCTTGGGGTAGACTTTTCCATAACAAGCACCTGCTACGATCCTTTACCGGACGGCAGGCCGTGCGGACAGTGCGACGCCTGTATACTGCGGCAAAAAGGCTTCGCCGAGAGCGGTTTCGCAGACCCCCTGCTGAATAAAAAAGACGGCGGGCATCCATAATGGCCTACAGGGTGAAAGAGATATACTATACCCTTCAGGGAGAAGGCCTCCACACCGGGAGGCCTGCCATTCTGTGCAGGTTCTCAGGGTGCAACCTTGCCTGCAAATTCTGCGATACTGACTTTCAAGGCACCGACGGTCCCGGTGGCGGCATATTTAAAAGCCCCGAAAACCTCGCCACGTCCGTAGCAGATATGTTCCCCGGCCCCGGCGCCCATCCTTTTCTCGCCTTTGTGGTATGTACAGGTGGAGAGCCGGCGCTCCAGGTAGACGAGGCCCTTGTTTCCGCTCTTCATAACCACGGTTTTGAGGTAGGGATAGAGACCAACGGAACGCTGCCTCTTGCGGCAGGCATAGACTGGGTTTGTGTCAGCCCCAAGGCCGGTGCCGAACTTGTCGTCAGGTCGGGCGACGAGTTGAAGCTTGTCTTTCCGCAGGAAGGCGCTGAGCCGGAACGTTTCGAGCATCTTAATTTTAAATATTTCTTTCTTCAGCCCATGAGCGGGCCGTCGCTGCAATTGAACACAGGGAAGGCGTTGGAGTACTGCCTCTCCCATCCACGATGGAGACTCAGCCTGCAGACACATAAACTGCTCGGGATAAGATGATGCCGAAGCGGCGTGCAATCCTGTTTACAAAGTCCTCAACTTCTGCTACCATCAGCATTATGCTGGCAATCATCCTTGTGCTGCTTGCGCTCTTTTCTCCTTCTCTTAATGCTGCCGTGACGCCCGATGAGTGCCTTGATTGCCACGAAGCCTACAGAAAGTCCAACCACGGAAAGGCAAGCTGCGTCGACTGCCACAATGACATCACTGCGTTCCCCCACCGGGAAAAGCTTGTCAAGCCATTGTGCAAGGAGTGTCACAAGGAGACCTCTGCTTTATACGCAAAAAGCATCCACGGCGCCGGGGGCCTCTCCTGCAAGGAGTGTCACGCCGTCCATTTTCTCGATAAGGACAAAAAGGATTGCCTTTTCTGCCACAAAAAGGTTGCGCACGACTCCCTGCCGTCCAAAGAGAAGCATTTGGAAAGCATGGGATGCACCGCATGCCATGGAACGAAAAGGGGAGGATCGGCAAAAGTCCAGCTTCGGGTACACGTCAGCAAGGGCGGTGCGATCGGGAAGGAAATGATCGACCCTGACAAAAACAGCGTCATCGACCGTGCAGAATTTGACCACCTCCTTGCCTATCTTGAAAAAAATCATAAGGATCTCTATACGATGCGCAAGTCGTACAGCGTTCCCGGCGATGTTCATGGCGTTGCCAAAAAGGCTCTTCAATGCGACGAATGCCATGGCGAAGGCAATATCTTCAAAGAAGCTCGCTTGAGGCTCTCAGGGGTCTCATCGCATACATTTCGTGCCGATCCGAAGATCCTCATCCCTGAATTGCCCTCCATCAAAGATTATAAGGCAACGGTCCACGGGAAAAAGGGGATTGCCTGTTCTGATTGTCATATCTCCCAGGAGCGGATCAGCGACGATACGTGCTTAAAATGTCACAAAGAGGTTTATGGGGTTTACAAAAACTCCGTTCACACGAAAAAGGGCGCCGCGCTGTGCACCGATTGTCACAATCCGCACAGCATAACTGCATATCGGGAGTATAACGCGAAGCAGAGGGTCGATGTCTGTGCCAGGTGCCACAAGGATTATCTGGAGAAGCATACCTGGCTGCCGCATACCCGCCTCCATTTCAACTACCTCGAATGCTCCACCTGCCACAGCCCTGAATCACAAAAAAGCATCGTCTTCTATATTGGCAAACGGTCTGACGGCAAGAAACAGGCCTTAACCTACAGGGACATCAGTGACGCATACAGCAGCCATGTCGATCTCAAGAAGATCATCGATGCAGACGGCGACAACCTAGTGATATCCCAGGAGCTGTCCGACTTTTTTCTCGGTTTGCAGAAAAAGTTCCGGGAGGAACTTTTCGTCGGCGGTTCGATAATCGTGACAAAGGTCCACCACGACTACTCTGAAAAAGGCACAAAGCACAAGGTATGCACCACATGCCATTCACATAATGCCCCGTTCTACGATTCTATGTACCTAATCCTGCCTGATGCAGAAGATCAGCTCTATATCCCCGTCAAAGGCACCACGCTCGGTGCAGCGCCCATTTCTGTCTTTACCGATTTGAGCCTTCTCGGCGAAGAAAGGGTGACAATTAACGATATTAAGATGTTATTCGGCGTTGGCGACAAGGGCCGGTCAGGACAGGCGCCGGAGCTGGGCTTCAAATGGATAGACCTACTCGGCATTGCACTTTTTGCGATCATCCTTATATTCATTATACTCCATATAATCGCGAGGATATTTCTGAAACGATGAAAAAGATATACCTCCATCCATTACCTATTCGTATTTGGCACTGGGCGAACGCCTTCCTCATCATCATGCTCATCCTTACAGGGATACATCTGCGGGTCCCCGACATCACCAGTTTCCCACAATATAGCTTTACCGTCGCGCTCCATAAATACCTTGGTTATGTCCTGACCGCCTCCTTTCTCTTCTGGCTCTTCTATTATCTTTTCACCAAAGGCATGGCAAAACATTACATACTCAATGCCCGGGATTTTAAAGGGATCCCCAAACAGGCGCTCTACTATCTCTACACCTATTTTGCAAAAGGGAGGTCTCCCTTTACCCCGACGCCCGATGCAAAGTTCAACCCCCTCCAGAAACTGGCGTACTCATCGGTAATGCTCCTGCTCATGCCGGTGATCATCATAACAGGGATACTTTTCAGCGATATTCTGTTTTTCTTCCGGTACATCGATATGATCGGCGGTTTGAGGATCCTCGACGCGATCCATGTGATAACGGGCTATTGCTTCGTGCTCTACCTCATCGTCCACATCTACATGTCGTCGCTCGGCAAAGGCATCGCAACATATGTAAAATCGATGATAACGGGATATGCGGAAGAGCCCGATGACGAGAACAAGCCCTAAACCCGAATAGCGTAATTAGTGGATCCCATACCGACACTGCGTCCCTGGTTCTGTTGATTTTTCAGTCTTTCTATGTTATGTAATTACCGCAATTTCACACCCTATCGCTGTATCATCGGCATATTATGTGAGAGCATGGAACAGAGCAGGATAAGAAATATAGCAATCATTGCACACGTCGATCACGGCAAAACAACGCTCGTTGACCAGATGTTCAGGCAGAGCGGACTGTTTCGCGATAATCAGGTCGTCGAGGAGCGGCTCATGGACTCCATGGATCTTGAGAGGGAGCGGGGCATAACTATCGCCTCCAAGAACGGCTCGTTCATGTATAAAGACCACCTGGTCAATATTATCGACACCCCGGGCCATGCAGATTTCGGCGGCCAAGTGGAGCGCGTCCTGAAGATGGCCGACGGAGCGCTTCTCCTCGTGGATGCCGCGGAGGGCCCTATGCCGCAGACCTACTTCGTTCTGAAGAAGGCCCTTGCGCTTGACCTCCCCGTGGTCGTTGTGGTGAACAAGATCGACAAGCCTGCGGCGCGGTGCGACTGGGTGGTAAACGAGGTCTTTGACCTCTTTGTAAGATTGGGCGCACCTGACCATATCCTCGATTTTCCCGTCATCTATGCCTCTGCAAAGGATGGATACGCCACCCCCGATCATACTCTCAAAGAAGGATCTATGGAGCCCCTGTTCGACATGATCATCGGGGCGATCCCCGCCCCTGCCGGAGACCCGGACGGACCCCTCCAGATGCTGGTGAGCTCTCTCAGCTATTCCACCTTCCTGGGCAGGCTGGCAACAGGAAAGATCACCTCCGGCAGCCTCAATATCGACAAAGAGGTCGTCGTCGCAACGCCCGGAGGCCCGGTTCGCCCTGCAAGGATACGGAAGGTCTACCGGTTCAGGGGGAACGAGAAGGCTGAAACGGAAGAGGCGGGCGTCGGCGAGATTGTGGCGGTAGCAGGCATGGAATCCATAACCATCGGCGAGACCCTTACCGACCCCTTACGCCCCTTGCCCCTTGAAGGGATCGAGGTGGATCCGCCGACTGTATCAATGAGTTTCGTCCCCAATGACTCGCCGTTCTACGGCAAGGAAGGCAGGTTCGTCACCTCCAGGCATTTAAGGGAGAGGCTCTTCAGGGAAACCCTCTCTGATGTAGCCCTTATTGTCGAAGAGCTTGCGGATGCTCAGGGATACAAGGTCTCGGGGAGGGGAGAGCTCCATCTTTCCATCCTGATCGAAAAGATGAGGCGCGAAGGGTACGAGTTCCAGGTCACAAGGCCGCAGGCGATATTCAGGGAAGAAGGCGGCAGAAGGCTCGAACCCTATGAGGAGCTTACGATCGACGTAGATGAAAACTACATGGGCAGGGTCATCGAAAACCTGGGCGGCAGAAAAGGAATCCTCCTTGATATGCGCCAGGACAACGGGATGGCGCGGCTCAAATATAAAGTTCCCACCAGGGGACTCCTCGGGTTCCGCTCTGAATTCCTCACGGAAACACGCGGAATGGGGGTAATGAACTACGTGTTCCTTGGCTTCGATGAATATGCGGGCGAGATAAGAAACAGGACAAAAGGCGTCCTCATTGCCATGGATGAATGCACTACGGTAGCCTACGCCCTTTTCAACCTCCAGGAGCGGGGGAAGCTCTTTCTCGGGCCGGGAGAAAAGGTCTATGCAGGACAGATCATCGGCGAGCACTCCCGTGAGACGGACATCATCGTTAACCCCGCCAAGGGTAAGAAGCTGACCAACATGAGGGCAGCCGGCTCAGATGAAGCGGTGATCCTCACGCCTTATACCAATATGAGCCTCGAGGAATGCATCTCCTATATCAACGACGACGAGCTCGTGGAGATCACACCTAAGTCAATAAGGCTCCGCAAGGTGATCCTCGACGGCATCGAGCGGAAAAGGGCAAAGATCAACGCCGCCTGAGCGCTACAGGCGGGCCTTCGGCCTTGTCTCTTACCACTTCCCATTTACTATCGACTATTTACCGCCCCTATCCGGCGTGTTTGCGGCGACACTCCGACGCACAAAAATAAAACAAAAAAACGCTTGACAAAAAAAACGCAATAAGTTATCTGTTAAAAATTAAACTGTTTAACAGTTTGTTAGTTTACTGTACAAACTAAAAACTATGAAAAAGAGGAGGTTATTATGGCTGACAACTACCTATCAAGCCTCAGGGCAACCATCGACCACCTGAGGTCCCGGGGGAAACTCCTGGAAACAGACGTGGAGGTAAACCCGGAGCTGGAAATGACAGGTCTCCAGAAGCATTTCGACGGCGGCCTGCCCATTCTCTTCAACAAGGTCAAGGGCTACTCCAATGCGAGGCTCTTCACCAACCTGTACGGCGACGGCAACCTGATCGCCGACCTTTTCGATGCGGGGACAGAGAGGACATTCAAGTTCAGGATCCTCGACGCCATCCGCAAGCCCCTCCCCCCAAAAGAGGTGAAGTCCGCCCCCTGCCAGGAGGTGGTCGTCGACAAGAACATCGATGTCTGGCCCATCGTCCCCATGATCAAACATACGCCCTCTGACCCCGGCCGTACCTTAGGCGGCGGGAACACGCTCGCCACGGGAAAATGGTTCTGGGGGGGCACCCACATAAGCTACAACAGGATGTTCTTCCGCGGGCCCGATTTCTCTACCTTCCAGATCTCGCCCGGCTCCCACACGGACATGATCGCGTCAAAGTTCTACCGCAAAGAGCCCATTCCACTCACCATCAACATGGGGGTTCCGCCTGCCTGCACGCTGATGGCCGGCGCCGGCTTCGTCTACACGATCCTCCCCGCAGGATGCGATGAGCTCGGGATCGCAGGGGCGGTGCAGGGCTTCCCTGTGGACATCGTCAAGGCAAAGACGATCGACGCCTACTCGATCGCACAGGCAGAATATGTGATCGAAGGGTATCTCGACACGACGCAGAAGGTCTGGGAGAGCGAGCTGGCCGAGCGCGACAAGAAGCAGGGCGTCTACCCCTTCCACCCGGAATGGTCAGGGTACATGGGCAAGGCCTACCGCACCTATAAGTTCGTGGTAACGGGCATCACCTACCGGAAGGACCGCCCCATCTACTACCCGCTCTGCGTCCACAGCTACGATGACCATAACATCGACACCATGGTGAGGACCGCGACCTTTCTCGAACTGGCGGAGCGCGTCTGCCCGGGGCTGACCGTAGACACCAACATCCCAATGGCGATCCCCGACTGGGGCGGCGTGATCTTCCAGGTCAAGAAGCGCAGACAGCGGGATGAGGGGTTCGTGAAGAACATCCTCTCCACCGCCCTTTCCTGCTCCATCGGCGCACGCCTTGCCATCGCCGTGGACCCCGACATCGACATCTACAGCATGGACGACGTCATGTGGGCCATCGCGACCCGCGTCGACGCCAAGGACGATATCATGATCGTGTCGCCGGGAGGAGCGGGGCAGACCTTCCAGCCCGCAGAGAGAAGCTCGGCGGGAGAGAAGGACTGGACGCAGACCAATATCCGGTTCTCAGGCGCCATCGCGCTCGACGCAACCGTTCCCTTCAGATACGTCGATGCCTTCGAGAAGGCGAAATACCCGATCGAGGTAGTTGATCCGAAAAGGTGGTTTACCGATGAGCAGATCGCAAAGGGAAAGGCGCCGCAGGCAGAATACGCGAAGCTTTTCGCGAGGACAGGTTTTTAGGTAAAACATTATGGGACCCCGTGCAACGGGTGCGGGGTCCCCTCACAACAAGAAAGGGGGTTAATCCAGTTGGGACAAGCGAACAATCAGATCATTTATCAGGATTGGGCTCACATAATAGAGCGCAATGCCAAGAATTTTGCAGATAAAATTTATATCGAAAGCCTTGACCAAGGCAGGAGCGTGACCTTCGGTGAGATGGATGCTTATTGCAACAGGATAAGCGGTTTCCTGCAGGAGAAAGGCGTCACTGCCGGAGACAGGATAAGCCTTATTGGGAAGAATACCATTGAAACGCTCGTTATATATTTCGGTATATTAAAGTACGGTGCGATCGTAAACCCCATCTTTTTTGAGGAGAGCGAGAGCAACTTTTACCGTATTGTCAACATGGTAAAGCCAAAGATCATCTTCTTCGATGAGGATCTGAACCTTGATGCGGCACAGTGCGCGTCGTCGGATTGGATAAAGTTCTCGGAGCATGGGACAGGACCGGGCGGCGACAGTTTTTTTACGGGACTCAAAACATACGACCCAATATTCATGGGTCATAATGTCAACAAAGAGGATGTCTGTGTTATCCTCTATACCTCTGGTACAACTGAAACACCGAAGGGTATCCATATATCAAGGGAAGGCCTCTTCTATATGACAGACGAGATAGTCGACAGGACAGGACTGACAAGTCAGGATAGGGTACTTGAATACCGTGCCTACAACTGGGCATCCGTGCAGCTTCTCACGGTCCTTTCCTCCATGCTCAACGGAGCTACACTTTTTCTCGCAAAAAAATTCTCCCGCAGGCATTTTCCCGATTGGCTGAAAAGAAATGCCATCACTATCTCTTCAGGCGTTCCCGCAGTCATCAACATGCTTATAAATGAGCCTGTTGGATTAAAGCATGACGACGTGCCTTCGCTGAAATACATAACCTCCAGTTCGGCGCCTCTGAGCGTTGAGAGCCATATGCGCTTTGAAGAGCTTTACGATATCCCGATCCAGCAAATGATGGGCATGAGCGAGGCAGGATGGATGGTGGGAAACCCTCCGGGCAGACGCAAGATCGGTTCCGTCGGCCTTCCCATGAAGCACAAGGAGATCAGGTTCCTGAACGAGCAGGGCGTGGAGTGTTCAGCAGGCGAGGTTGGCGAAATGATCGTAGGCGGCAGGTCCATGGGGCTCTGTTATGTGAAGGACAACGGCAACACCGAGCGATTCCCTGAAGAGGGTTTCGCTACGGGCGACCTGGGCTACAAGGATGAAGAAGGCTACATCTATATTACAGGCAGGAAAAAGGATCTGATCATCCGTGGCGGGATTAATATCTCTCCCATGGAGATCACGTCCCGTGTGATGGAGCACCCCGCGATCACTGAGGCAGCAACGCTGGGGGTGCCGGACAGCATCTATGGCGAAGAGGTGGTCTGTTTTGCCGTGCCGAAGACAGGCACATCGACAAACGCAGACGAAATAATTTGCCATTGCAAGGAGACGCTTCCCGATTTCAAGATACCGAAGAAGATCGTCTTCCTGGATGCGCTACCGCGGAATCAGCGCGGGAAAGTGGCAAAGAATGATCTCTTAAAATTATTCGAGGAGCAATGCAAGTAAATACAATAAAAAAGAAGGGGGAAGAAATGAAAAAAGATCGTATTTGCATAGGTAAGGTATTTTTTTCTGTTGTACTGATATGCCTTCTGGCAGCATCTATTGCAACCGCGGCGGAAAAATCGGTAAAGATAGTGATAAGCGGCGGGACTGCGGGGGGCGCGTGGTCGGCCGTAACGGAAGGAGTCGCAGAGTCATTGAGGCGGAGCCTTCCTTCAGGCTCTTCAATATCAACGACCACCGGCACCGATTCGGCCAATTTCATCCGTCTGGAAAAGGGGTCGTCAGATCTTGCGATAGGCGTCTCGTCAACGGCCATGAGCGCTTTGAACGGCAAAGAACCGTATAAGTCTGCGATGAAGAATATCAAGGCCGTCACCGCCCTCTTCGATGAGCCTTTCCAGTTTGTCATTCTTAAAAAGACGGGGATAAAGGACTTCGGGGACATAAAGGCAAAGCAGTTCAAGCTGCGTCACTCGCCCAATAAGAAGGGCAATTTCATGGAGATTGTCTGCGAGAAGATATTCGAGAAGTACGGCTTCGACTATAAGGCGCTGCAAGGCTGGGGCGGCAAGATATTTTACAACAGCTACGGGGAATCGATCAACCTTATGCGCGGCGACAGCCTCGATTCTTTAAGCGGCTGCAGCCCTGTCCCAACCACCCAGTTCGTGGAGCTCGGGGGCACCCACGATATAGCCATACTCCCCCTGAGCGAAAATGTCATTAATGCGCTGAATAAGGAATTCGGTACCAGCAAGATGGTGATCCCAGCCAGCGCATATAAGTTTTTAAGCGCTGACGTTCCAACAATAGCTGCCAGGAATATTCTCGCGTGCAAGGCCGACCTGCCGGAGGATCTTGTCTATGCAATCACCAAGTCAATTTACGAAAAGCGGGATTACCTCTCCAGCGTCCACGTGGTCCTGAAAGGATTAAACCCCTCTTTCATGGTGTCTACAGGTGGCGTTCCTCTACATCCTGGAGCAATAAAGTTCTATAAAGAGATCGGCGCACTGAAATAACGGAATACTATTGAGCCCCAGGGCTGTACCCCAATAAAGAGGTGCTGTCCCGGGGCAACTATTCGCTGATGAAGGTACATTCCGTGAGGGATGAGCCTTATGGAGGGGGACTATGAGATTTGATTCGGTTATGAAGAAGGTAGCAAAGATCATTGCGATCCTTGCTACCTTGTACCATGTTTACATCGGTTTCTTTGGCCTCACCAGGCCCCTCGCAAACTACGCAATTACGCTCTCGCTTTTCATGTGCCTTACGTTTCTCTATGTTCCATTCAAGGGGAAAGGAAAGGCCATTACCATTTTTGACTCCTTCCTGGCGCTTTTGTCGCTGGTTGTCGGACTTTATGTCGTCGTCAACTACCAGACAATTTCTGTGCGTCCCACGATGGTGGGGGAGTTGACCGCCATCGAGTACGGGCTTGGCATCATGGCGATCTTATTGGTATTGGAATCAACGCGCAGGACGATCGGGATGCCCCTTGTCTACATCGCATTATTCTTTCTCGCGTATTGCTTCTTAGGCAATTACCTACCCGGCATGTTCAGCCACAGCGGGTTCTCCGGCAGCGACATCATCGAATCAATGTACCTGACGCTCGACGGCATACACGGCACACCTATAGCGGTCGTAGCAACACTCGTTATCCAGTTCGTGCTCTTCGGGGCCTTTCTTGAAGCCTCGGGCGCCGCAAAATTCTTCGTTGACATATCAATGTCATTGATGGGGCGACTGAAAGGCGCTGCGGGACACATCGGAAATTTTTCGGCCGCTCTCTTCGGCACAATGACGGGCAGCCCGACTGCGAGTGCAGTAACGGTGGGATCCTTCAGCATCCCCATGATGAAGAAGACGGGATTTACATCCGTATTTTCCGGTGCAATCACGGCAGTATCGTGTACCGGCGCTGCCCTAATGCCCCCAGTCATGGGAACGGCGGCCTTCCTTATGGCCGAGATGACCGGCACAAGGTATATAGACATATGCAAGGCCGCAATCTTCCCGGCCATACTCTATTTCTTCTCATGCTCTCTCATCGTTTATTTCGAAGCATCCAGGACAGGGATTACGGCGTTCCGGAAAGATGAGTTGCCAAGCTTTGTCAAAACGATCCCCATAAGTCTGCAGTACATGGGCCCCATCGCGGTCCTTATCACACTCCTCATCGTGGGATACGCCCCTGCGCTGTGTGCCGTCGTCGCTTCCTTTTTGATCTTTCTTGCAAGCTTTTTCCGGAAGGCAACCCGCATGAACCTCGGCAGTCTTGTGAACGCACTGGAGGCAACCGCCAAGACATCCATATCGGTTGCAACATCCTGTATGTCTGCCGGCATCGTCGTCGGTGCGATCGTCCTGACGGGACTGGGCGGAAAGTTTGCCAGCATAGTGGTCGCCATATCCCACCAGAGCTTGTTCCTGGCGCTCTTTCTGACTATGATCGCCTCGCTTATACTGGGCATGGGGATGCCGCTGCCTGTGGTGTACATACTGACCGCGGTGCTTTGCGGCCCCGCGATCGCCACGCTCGGCATTCCGATAATAGCGGCTCACCTGTTCCTCGTTTACTTTGCATGCATCTCGGCGGTTACCCCCCCCGTCGCAGTTGCTGCCTACGCAACAGCCGCGATAGCGGAGGATAATCCCGTGAAGATAGGTTTTGCAGGATTCAAATACGCCATAGCGGGGTTTATCATCCCCTACGTTATGATCTATGAGCAATCGATACTGCTTCAGGGAAGTATTTTCAAGATCGCAATTACTGTTGCCTCATGTTCCCTGGGTGTTTTTGCCCTCTCTTCCGCTGTGTCAAATTGGTTGTTTACTTCTTTGTCACGGTGGGAAAGGGTATTGCTTTTCGCAGGCGGGATTTTGCTCGTCTACCCTGAATTAATCACAAGCCTGCTGGGCGTCTGTTGCATTGCCCCTGTATTGCGTATAAACTATGGCAAGAAAATAATATCAAGACAAACGGCGGCCAAAAGAACAGGGGCCACCGCTTGAACATCACCCTTAGGAGGTAGAGAAATGGCAAAAGATCCTGGGTTAGGGAAAAAGATCAAGGCAGAGGTCGTCGGCCTGAAAGGGCAGTGCAATGCGGGCCACAAGGTAGGAGACCGGTTTGATGTAAGCTGCTGGAATACCGGTGGCATGTGCGGCTTTCTCTATCACGCCATATTCCCCACGCTCCAGGTGATGCAGTTCGACGGGAGCTATCCCTGGGGGACCGATGAAGCGGTCGTCAACTGCCCCGACAGCTACAACCTGCTTACCATCAAGCTCTGGAGGGTAAAGGAATAATAAAAGAGAAACAGGAGGTATCGTGAAAAGGATC